>CAXNDA010000017.1:0-13151 GCA_964200875.1 Chloroflexota bacterium
GCCCCGGCAACTGTGCGAGTTCTGGACGGGCGTAGCGCACCGGGCGACCCCGCTGAGGGGCGGTCTTCCGCGACCCCGGACTCCGTCGGTCTGCCCGGTGCCATGCTCTCTAGTATGCGCGCTTCACCGACATACAAGGACTCCCCTGCTGAGGCGATGCCCCTCAGTGCAATCTGGTGGTGCTGTCTGGCTTTGGCCCGCGGGTCTCAAGGCCAACTCACAGACTCTCTGCGCTCGCGATGCCAAGCAGTGCATGGCTATTGCCGCCACGTTTGGTACGATAGGCGCGGCGAGTCCAGCAGATGGGGGAGACGGTTGCAGACTTTGGGGCACACGGTGGCCGCATGAACAACGCATTGCAGGACACGCCGACGCGACGACAGCCTCGGGCGAGGCCCCGTTGACGCTGCCGGTTGAGCCGCTGGTGGAGGTGATCCCTCCGGGCGCCGCGCCCGAGGGACCGCCCGACGCCGAGGCTCTGGAGCGCCTGCGCGCTTCGATCGCCGAGGGCAATCACTGGTGCATCGCTCTGCTGGAAGCCATTGCCCTGTGGCGATCGTCGCACGAGATCCTGAACGGCCGCAGCTACACCTACCTCATCGCGGGCGAAGCCTTCGACTGGCTGGAGTTGGCCGACCGCTTGGTTGAGGAACTGGGAGACCTGGTGCCCGAAGACGAGCGCGAGGCGCTGTTGTTCCAGGGCCGCCTGCCGGTGGAGATCACCCCCTGGGAGTTCCAGCGCATGCTGGGGCGGGAGAAATACCGCGCCCACCTGAACTTCTGGTATGGCGTACTGGTGGAGGAGGCGCTGCTGGTGGCGGTGGAAGAGCGCATGGCAAAAGAGGGCGCGACCATTGGGCTCTCCGGCCGTCGCGGGCGCGATAACGTGATTTACCAGTGGGTCTACGGCATGTCGCTGGAGGAGTTGTTGGCGGCGTACGCCGAGCACCTGGGGGTACCACCCACCGACCGCATGAGTCTCGCGGAGCACCGGGCCTTTACCTACTGGTGCTTCAAGCACCGCCTCGAGCACCGCGATCCGGCCAAGGTCGCTAGCGATACCCGCATTGGCCTGGCCAAACTGCAGCAAATGTACGTTCGCTATGGCCGCCGTCCGCTGGTGCTTTAGGTGGATGCGCAGCGCGCCGGCTCCCCAGCGCCGAGTGCGGGTAAGCCTCCGGGCTCGTTGGTGAACTCACCAACGAGCCACCCAGCCCGCGGCTGGATCGCGCTGGCCGCGGGTTGGCTCGCGCTGCTGGTCGTGCTCTACACTCGCCTGCTGGTACCCGACCCGGGGGATAACGCCTACGTCTGGCTCAGGGCCACCGGGTTAGCCCTGGCGCCACCCGCGGTGGCCTTCGCCTTGACCGCTGCGCTGCCGTGGCCGCTCCCGCGCCAGGCGTCGTGGCTTGCCGCCCAGGGCATGCTGGCGGTCTCCGGCGGGTTGAGCCTGCTGCTGCTGTTGATCGCGCTGGTCATGACACCATTCCAGGGCCATGGCGACCGTCCGGTACTGCTCTATCACGCCATCAGCTTCGTGCTGCTGGCCGGCACCCTCTACGTGCTGTGGTTCCGGCTGCGCCGCGGCTCGGCCGCCCAGCAGTAGCGCGGGCAAGCAGCGCTCCGGCGTGGAACCACGTCGAGGCATCCATTGCCCTTCAGCAGGCACTTGGATGCCTCACCCGAGCCCCGACACTTGGTCACTATCTCAGAATTGGTGGCCCCACCCTGCTGGTCGCTTCGACGGGCTCAGCAAACAGCCCCCCGCAACCACGCGGTCGGGGGGGCGCCTATTGCCTGAGTACCCTCGAAGGCATCGGGTGGGGCCCGCGATGCGATGACCTGGGGTGCCGGCGGTCTGGAATGCACTGGTTGAGTTCTTGCTAGACATAAGTATGAACTAAACATAACGTAACATCCCGGACGGCCAAGTGTGCCCCCTCCGCACCGCTGAAAGCGGTAGACTGAAGACGCCGCTCATGCTCTGGCGTGCTGCGAGATTCTCCCTGTGGTCTGGTGCATGGCCCAGTTTCCCGGTTTCGCCGGCAGGCTCGATTACGTGCCGATTCCGAAGGCCTTCTACAGCGACGTCTTGCCGCGCATCACCGACTCGGCCGAACTGCTGGTGTGCCTCCACCTCTTTCGCCTGCTGGCCGCCAAGCGTGGCTATCCCCCGGCGGTCGCCCGCCACCTGCTGCTCGAGGACCCCTTGCTGGCGGCGGGGTTCACCACGCTGGGCCGCGACCACGCTGCCGAGGCGGCCCGCGGCCTGGCGCTGGCACTGGAGCGCGGGGTGTTCCTGCAGGCGGCGGCGCCTCGTGGCGAGCCCGCGCTGCTGCTCAACCAGCCGGCCAGCCAGCGGGCCGCCGTTGCCATCGAGCGGGGCGACGCGCCGCTGGCGGACGGCGCCGGTGGGCAACCCCAACGTTCTTCGCTGCCGCCCGTAGCAGCAGCCGACATCTACACGTTGTATGAAGAGAACATCGGGATGCTGACCCCGATCATCGCCGAACAGTTGGCAGAGGTAGAGCGCGACTACCCGCCGGGCTGGATCGCTGAAGCGATTGGTATCGCGGTGGCGGCCAATCAACGGCACTGGCGCTACGTGAACGCAATCCTGCAACGCTGGAAGACGGAAGGGAAGGACGATGGAACGGCTAAGCGACATCTTGCTGCGGCATCCCGCCCTGCTGCCGACTATACCGACTGGCTTCCGGGCCGGCCCACCCGCCGGTAGCAATGGCGGTGGTGGCGACGGCCGGTGCCCGCACTGCCACGGCCAAGGCTTCGTATACCCCGACGTCTCTCCCGAGGACCCGGCCTTCGGGAAGGCCGTGGAGTGCGTCTGCACCCGCGCTGAACTCCCCGGCGATCGCACCAGCAGGCTGCTGAAGTACAGTAACCTTGGCCCGCTCACGCGCCTCACGTTCCAGAACCTTTCGCCCTTGGGCCGCAGTCCGTCGCAGGCGAACCAGACGCAGTTCGCCCGCGCCGTGGAGGCAGCGCAGCGATTTGCGCAGCAGCCGGAAGGCTGGCTGGTGTTCGCAGGATCCTCCGGCGCTGGCAAAACGCACCTGGCGGCCGCCGTGGCCAACGAGATTGTGGAGCACGGCGATCCAGTGCTGTTAGTGGTGGTGCCCGACCTGCTGGATCACCTGCGGGCTACCTTCAGTCCCGCCGCGTCGGTCAGTTACGACGACCTGTTTGAGCAGGTGCGCGAAGCCCCGGTGTTGGTGCTCGACGACCTGGGTTCGCACAGTAGCACACCCTGGGCGGAGGAGAAGCTGTTTCAGCTGCTGAACCACCGCTACCATGCCCAGCTCCCCACTGTGGTGACGCTCGACACCGCGCTCGACGCGATGGACGTGCGGCTGCGGCAGCGCCTGACCGATCCGGCACTCTCGCAGGTCTTCGTGCTGGAGCAGCATGACGATGTCTTGTTCGAGCACCAGGGTGCGATGGCGCTGGAGTTACTTCGCCAGATGACCTTCGAGACTTTTGACCCGAGCGGCATGAACGCCGGCCCAAGCCAGCGGCAGACCCTGGAGGCCGCCTACCACGCGGCCAAGGTGTTCGCTCAGGACCCGGAAGGCTGGCTGGTACTGACGGGCGCCGTTGGCTGCGGCAAGACCCACCTAGCAGCGGCCATCGCTAACGAGCGGCTGCGGTATGGCCAGCCAGTATTCTTCGTGGTGGTGCCCGATTTCCTCGATCACCTACGATCCACCTTCGCACCGAGCAGCCCGGTGGCCTACGACGCGTTGTTCGAGCGTGTGCGTAACGCCGGCCTGCTCATTCTCGACGATCTGGGAACGCAGAGCAGCACCCCCTGGGCCGAGGAGAAGTTGTTCCAGCTCATCAACCACCGGTACAACGCCCGGCTGCCCACCGTCATCACCACCAGCCTGAATCGGGCGGGCATGGCCGACCTTTCGTCGGCGGTGGCGTCTCGCCTGGGCGACCCTCGCATCAGCCAAGTCATCCCTATGGATGCCCCCGACTATCGCATGGGCGAGCTTTCCCAGGGCGAGCAGCGCAGTAACGACGCGCCGCGGCCCCGCGGCACGCGGCGCGGCGGCCGCGGGTGAATCTCACCCTGACGGGCATGCCGCGCCTCCGCCCCCGTTCGGCATTGGTTCTGGTCGCGCTCACCGGCATCAGTTGGCTGGTGCTCTCGGCGCACGATGCGCTCACGCCGTTCGGGGTGGGGCTGGTACTGGCCTACCTCCTCACACCGCCGGTCCGCCGGTTGGAGGCGCTGCTGCCCTTCCGCGAGCGTCGCCCCGACGTGGCGCGAGTGCTGGCGGTGGTTACGGTGTACGGCATCGCGGTTGCGGCCCTGGCACTGCTGCTCGGGTTCGCTATCCCGCCATTGTTTCAGCAAGTCTCGGGGTTCTTTGTCGCGCTGCCAGGCTATCTCGACGAATCGCAGGCGCAGGTGCAGGGCTGGCTCAAGGAATTCCAGGCGCATGTCTCGCCCGAGGTACAGGCGCAGGTCGATGATGCGGTAAAGCAGCTCGGCGTCGAACTGGTACGCATGGCACAAGACAGCGTGGTCAAGACGTTCTCGGTGGTTGCCGAGACCTTCAGCGTGCTGCTGGGGGTGCTGACGGTGCCCGTTTGGTTGTTCTTCGTGCTGAAGGACCGCGAGCGCCTCAGCGGGTTCTGCTACAACCTGTTCCCCCAGCGATTCCGGGGTGATGTGCATGCGATCGGCGCTATCGTCAACCGCAGCCTTTCGGCGTACATTCGCGCGCAGCTCTTCCTGGGGGCCGTCATCGGCGTCGTCACCACGATCGGCCTCTCCCTGATGGGGATCCCCTTCGCGCTGGTTCTGGGGCTCATCGCCGGCGTCACCGAGATGATACCGATAGTCGGCCCCATCCTCGGTTCGCTGGCGGGCATTGTGGTAACGCTGGCGACGCGGCCTGACATGTGGTTCCTGGTCGTTATCTTCTACCTGGTCATCCAGCAGCTAGAGAACAACGTGCTGGTACCCCGTGTGCAGGGCGACGCCTTGGAGATTCACCCCGCGGTGATCATGATGCTGCTGGTGGCGGCCAGCGAGCTGGGCGGCTTCCCGGCGATGCTGATAGCTGCCCCGCTGGCGGCGGTCGCCCGCGACGTGTTCGTCTACCTGTACCACCGCATGGACAGCGAGCCTCCGGCCCCGGAGCCGCCGCCGCTGTAACGCAGCTTCACCGTGCGCAGCGGTGCGCACGGTGAAGTGAGGGGTCGGGATGGTCGACGGCGCCGTTCAGTTCCGGGGCAGCTCTCGCATGGACACACCTTGCAGGGCCGACCGCAACTGGGCCTCCACCTGAGGCACCGAGGTCAAGTGGCTGAGGGTGCTGATGCCTGGCACGCCGCACATGACATCGCTGGTGCCGAAGCCGGTACCGCGAAAGGCCACCAGCTGGAAGCAGGCGCCGGCCGGGCTCACCGCTCGCACCGCCTGCGTTGCGCTTCCATCCAACGAGATATTCACCGGCGGACTGCCATCGAGCGGGATGTGGACCAAGAGATAATTCTGGGCGGCACCGCCGGCCGGAGGCGCCCAGGTCAGGGTTGCGTTCGCCGTCTGGTTCATCGTCAGGCGGAAGCTCTCCGGGATGACCGTGCCGGACTCGAACCCGATCATTCCGCACAGGAGATCCGAGAGTCCAAGTAGGCCGGTGGTATCGGTGGCTGCGAGCACATAGCAGTACACCACCGAGTTCACCGCAGTGGCGTCGGTATAGGCAACCGCCGCTTGCGGCAGGCTGAAGAGATCTGCCACCGCGCTGGAGGTGTTATAGCGGAGCAGGGTATAGCCGGTTTGCGCCGTGCCGCCGTCCCAGGTTAGTTCTATGGAACCGGAGCCGATTCTCAGGTTCTTGCCGCCCACGATGCCTGGCGCCATCTCCACAGCGCCGAGGTCGCATTCTGGCCCCTGGGGCCGTGTCACGTCACGCTGATCGACGCCCCGGGTCTGCCCACTGAGGCACCAGCTCAGCGCGGCGGCGTCCTTGGCGGGGCTGCCGGCCAGCAATGCCCGAGTGAAGGTGGAGCCACCGTTATTCGCCAATGGGCCCAGAAGCGGGTTGCCCAGCAGCGGCGGGGTCACGGAGTAGAAGCATCCACTGACGGAGGTCACCAGGTTCACCCCCGAGAGTACCGGCGTGCCCGCACAATCGGGTCCCACGCCACCCGCCGTGTTGTTGCTGATGATCGAGTTGGCCACCAGCCCGCTGCCGCTGATCTTGACCAGCCCGCCGCCCAGCCCTGGGGTTGCGTTATGGCTGATGGTGACGTGGTACAGCGAGAAGGTGCCTTCGTCCGACAGGCCGCCCCCGTGTCCCCCGCCGCCAACACCCCCGTTGTTCGTGATGGTCGCGTTGACCATGGAACCCGAACCGGTGTTGCGGACGCCGCCGCCGAACACGCCGGTATTGCCCGATATCGTGCTGCTTTCAACGCGCATGACTCCGGCGTTGAGCATGCCCCCGCCCTGCGTGGCAGTCCCGCCGGCCACCGTCGTTTCGGTCATGGTGAGCGTTCCTGCGTTGTAGATACCCCCGCCACCTGCGGCGCCGGTCGGCGACAGCGCCTGATTGCCCGACAGGCTGCTGCGGCGCAACGTCATGGCGCCGGTATTGCTGATAGCGCCGCCATAGGCGAACAGGCCACCGGTGCGCTGCGCAACGTTGGTGGTGAAGGTGCTGGTCTCCACCACTGCGGCGCCGGCGTTCGGCAAGTAGTGAATCGCGCCGCCGGTCTCGGTGGCGCGGTTACTGATGAACGTGGAGCCCTGGACCACTAGACTGGAGCTTGCAGAGATGCCCCCGCCATTGACCCCGATGTTGTCGCGAAAGGTGACCGACGTGACCGTGAGCGGGCCCTCGGCAAGCACCGCACCGCCGTTTCCGTTGCCAACGCCGGCGTTCCGGACCGTGATGGCGCGTAACTCCAGTGGAGCGCCAAGCGCGTTGTGGAACGGCCGGATGCCGCCACCCCCGACAACCGCGATGGTAGCCCCAGTGCCGTTCACGCGGAGGCCCGCGGCATCGGTGACCAGCGGAAGCGAGCCGAGCAGCGTAATGTTGCCGCTCACCTGAAACAGAATCTCATCGAAACCGGCGGCGGCGTTCGCGTCGAGAATGGCCTGACGGAGTGAACCAGCCCCACTATCCGCCAGCGTGGTCACGTTGAACGTGGCCGCGTTAGCGGTGGTTGGGGAGAGCGCCGAGGGCCCCGGGCCGATCGCCAGCGAACTGAGCGCCAGCGCAGTTGCTGCCGCCAGCCGTTGGAGGTGTTGAAGAGTTAGCTTGGATGGCATAGGGATTCCATAAGAGACCCGAGAGCGTTGAGATGGGCTGGACCCAAGCCGTGGTGATGGTGCTGATGGGCGTCTGAACATACCTTCGGCAAACCAGGGTTCTGTGTAAATAAGTGTAGCATCGGTGCGCCTTGGGTGGTGAGAATTACACAAGTTTTTAGGGAACAGCAAGGTCTCCGGGGGTATGCTGAAGCGGTAGGATCGATGCGCCCTCCGCAGTTCCGAGATGACCGTTCCCAGGAGAGCAATGACCATGCTGACCCCCTTCCCGGCTCGAGCAATGCGGCTCGTCGCTGCGTTCGGCAGCGCCCTGGTGCTTCTCTCCAGCGGCTCAGGCGCGAGCCCCTTCGCCCCCCCGCCGGTGAGCGCCGCCGGTTACGTGGTGACAACGCTCGATGACAGCGGCGTGGGCTCGTTGCGGCAGGCCATGCTCGACGCCAACGCCTCGCCCGAACCCGACACCATCACGTTTGGTCTCAGCGGCGCCATCACGTTGCTCACACCGCTGCCCAAAACCGCCTCCGCAGTCACCGCCGGAAAGCTCACCATCGACGGCGCCGGCCAAGCGGTGACCATCAGCGGCAACAACGCCAACCGCGTGCTGGAGGTTGACCAATTCGGCGTCGCCGAGTTTCGCAACCTCACCCTCGCCAACGGAAACCGGTCGGGCGGCTGCCTGTGCGGCGGCGCTCTCTACGTGGGCGAACACGCCGACCTGACCTTGGTGAACAGCACCATCACCGCAAGCACGTCTCCGTTGAACGGCGGCGGCGTCTACCTCAACCAATTGGGCAGCCTCACCATCGCCGGCAGCACCATCGCCGGCAACTCCTCGGGCAACGGCGGCGGCATCTACGCCAACGGCCAACTCCGCGTAACCAACAGTACGATCACGGGCAACACCGCCAGCGGCAACGGCGGCGGTGTGCACAACAACGGCAACATCTGGCTCACCCAGAGCACGGTCAGCCACAATAGCGCCGCAGGCGCCGGCGGCGGTTTAAGAGGCAACTTAGGCGATGGGTTACTCAAGAACAACATCCTTGCGAACAACACTGCACCGTCGGGTCCAGACTGCAGCGGCATTCTGGTGGGCGAAGGCGTGAACCTGCGGCAGAACCCGGCCGGTTGCAGCCTCACCGGCGGCACGTTGCTGGCAGGCGACCCCATGCTCGGAGCGCTGGCCAGCAACGGCGGCCCGACCCAGACCCGCAACCTGGGCGCGGGCAGCCCCGCCCTGAGCGTGGGCGACGCAACGACCTGCGCCACCGCGCCCGTCAGCGGCGTCGACCAGCGCGGCGCGGCTAGGCCGCAGGGCGCGGGCTGCGATCTGGGCGCCTTCGAGTCGAGCCTGACCGGCAGTGTGGGCGGCAAGAACCTCCGCATCACCACCGGCTCCATCGACCTGGGGTGGGATGCAGGGTCGGTACAGACTGGCTACACGCTACTGCGCTACAACACCAGCACGGCGGCCACCGATCTCATCGCGCTGGCGGCCCCGGCCACCGCCTACAGCGACGCAGCGGCGGCCAACGGCGTGGTGTACTGCTATGTGCTGGCGGCCACCGGGCCATCCGGGTTGCTTGGCCTTTCTGATCTGCTGTGCGCCATGGCCGGCCAGCAGTCGGGCGCGGTCATCCCCGGCGCCTTCACCCTGGCCCTGAACCAAACCGCCACCGCCACCCTCACCTGGACGCCCCCGGCCGACGGCGGGGCCGAAAGCTACCTGCTGGTCCGCATCCCGCTCGATGGCTCACCCGTCGATAACGTGGTGTTGGGCGGAGGCGCCACGTCCACAACGCAAGCGGTGACGGCCGCCGGCGCCTGCTTCCAGCTTGTGGCCTACCGCGGCGCCGGCTTTGGTATCAGCGACGTGCTCTGTGGCGTACCGGGCATTAGCACCCTCAGTGGCGTCTCGGGCGCAGCGGAAGCGCTACAGCGGGTGGCCGGTAGCGTGCCTGCTGTCGCCCGCTGGTGAGCCTGCAGGCCTCCGCCACCGCAGCGACCCCAACCGTGGTGGATGAAGCCGTCTCGCTAGCCCGGTAAGCCCAGCAGCCACTGGTTGATGGGCGCGAGGTCGCGGTACACCGCCACGCACCAGTCGACGAGCCCCGCGCCGCCCGCTTCCGGCGGCACCGGGCCTTCATACATCGGGTGCAGACCGGTACGGCGCGCCAGCGTCTCGCGGCCGGCCGGAACGGTGACGCCACGGGGCAGTCGCACTAAGTCGGGCTCGCCCAGGGTGTACCTGCCGCCAGCAGCTATCTGCTCGGTCAGCGCGATCAGTTCAGCGCCGGCCGGACCGGCCAGAGCGGCACGGTAGGCGACAAGCTGCTTTGGGGTGAACTTGTGCATGCCGGCGCCGGCGATCAGGGTGTCGGGCAGCAGGCGGACGAAGAAGCCCGGGGTATCCCAACCCTTGCGAGCGCCGCACCAGAACCAGAGGTCGATATGTGCCTTATAGGGCGTTTTGTCGGCCGTGAAGCGCACGTCGCGGTTGATGCGAAACAGCGATCCGTTGAGGCGTGGCTCGAACCGCACCCTGGCGTCGACCCGCTGCAGCTCCGGCCCGAGCGCCGCCACCAACGCCAGCGCCGGCTCCAGATAGAAGGCTTGGTACTCCGTCCGATGCACCTCGAACCAGAGCCTGTTGTTGTTCGCCGCCAGCTCGCTCAGGAACGCTAGAGTCTCCGGCGGGAATCCCGTGAACTGCAACGCTGCCATCGTTCCACCTTCCTTCGCTAGGGCCCCTTACGAGGCAGGCTGCCGCTGAACCGCAAGGCTCGATCGACCCAGCGGCCGAGGGCCTCGTCGGTACGCACACCCTCGGGCAGCACGTACACCATGCCCTTCATCGGCCTGCCCGTGAAGTCCATTGGTGCGGCGTGGGGTTGTGCCAGCGCATCATCATACCCGGCTGGTCCCACCCGCAGCATCAGCTTATCGCCGGCAATGCCGCAGGCCATGTTGCCCCACTGCATAAAGCACAGCCCACCGAACATCTTCCGCTCGGTGATGCCGGCCTGTTGGGTCAGTGCACCGCGTACCCGGTTAGCCAGGGTTTGGTCGTAGGGCATAGCGCCTCCTTAGGCTGAAGATACCATGACCAAGGGCCGTTCGCAGGGCGACGTCTCGGGTGCTCGTCCCTGGCAGGGAGGAGCTAGTGGGGGGTCGAACGTCCCGGCAAGTCAGCAACGGGAGCGAGCAGGCCCGGACGCCACTTGTCCCCCGCCACTACCATCGTTAGACTGACCGCAACGGGGCGGCAGCGTCAAGCCGCCCGCCACAATCAGCTAGTAGGAGTGCGCCATGCTCACACGTGAAGAGAACGAACTGATGTGCCGGGTGGGGCCGGGAACCCCCATGGGTAACCTGATGCGCCAGTACTGGATGCCGGCCATCCTCTCGATGGAGCTACCGGAGCCCGACGGCGCGCCGGTGCGGGTCCGCCTGCTGGGCGAGAACCTGATCGCCTTCCGCGAGACCGACGGTACGGTGGCGCTGGTGGCCAACGCCTGCCCGCATCGTGGCGCCAGCTTGTTTTTCGGCCGCAACGAAGAGAACGGCCTGCGCTGTGTGTATCACGGCTGGAAGTTCGACGCCTCGGGCGCCTGCGTGGACATGCCCAACGAACCCGCCGAGAGCAATTTCAAGCACAAGATCCGGCTAACGGCCTACCCCTGCATCGAGCGTAACGGTTTGGTGTGGGCCTACCTGGGACCGCGTGAGACGCCGCCGGCGCTGCCCGACTTCCCCTGGAACATGGACCCCGACAACGTCCCGTTCATGTGGCGCAACTACCGCATCTGCAACTGGATGCAGACGTTGGAAGGCGACATCGATACCTCGCACATCAACTTTCTGCACCGGCGCATGGACGGCGAGGTGACGACGGTGCCGGGGGCCAAGTGGCCGGGCATCAACAACATCCTGCTGTCGCAGCAAGATAGCTCGCCGCGGCTCGAGGTCATCGACACCGCCTACGGCTGCTTGTACACCGCCAAGCGCCAGGCCGACGGGCAGGAGTACCACCGCATCCACCCGTTCCTGTTCCCGTTCCACACCATGATCGGCGGCGGCATCGACGACAACGGCGCGCTGACCACCTTCAACGGCAAGGCCTGGGTGCCCATGGACGACGAGAATACCCTGGTGCTGGAATGGCACTACCGCCCCGGCAAGCCCTGGAGCGACGAGGAGCGCGAGCAGTTGGCGCACGTGCGTAGTGCCCTCGGCTTTCTGCCCGCCACCAGCGAGCCCGGCGGCCGTTGGCGGTTCAAGGCGAACATCGAGAACGACTACTACCTCGACTACGAGCTGCAGAAGACCAAGCTGTTCTGCGGCATCCTCTCGAATCCCGTGCAAGACCACGCGATGCAGGAGACGATGGGCCCGATCTACAACCGCAGCAAGGAGCACCTGGGCACCACCGACGCCATGATCATCCGCGTGCGCCGTCGCCTCATCCAGGCCGCCGTCGCCCTGCGTGACCACGGCACGCTACCCCCCGGCGTCGACGCTCCCGACCTGTTCTGGATCAAGCCCGTGGGTGCGCTGCTGCCCGCGGGCGCCGACTGGGTGGCCGCCACCGAAACCCGCCGCCGCGGCCGGGCCGTCGGGGCGTAGGCTGCACGTGCAGGAAGGGTCACGGATACGACGACGGCGTGTAGCCCGGCTCTACCGCTTGGTTGCAGCGACCGCAGGAGGGCTGCACCTCAGGTAAGGCCGAAGGGGATGGTGCAGGAAGGGGTATACCCCTTCCTGCCGGGGGTTTGGGGGTGTCCCCCATTTCCCAAAAAGTTATGGGGTGGGCGGGTGGGAAAGACGCGCCTCCCCGAAGGCTGACCAAGCCAAGACCGCCAAGACTAACAGCCACCGCGCTGCTCGGCGTATAACTATACATTGCGACCCAGCAGTGCCCTCACCTTGACACCCCCAACCCCCCTTCCTACACTCGCGTGCACCGGCCCAGACGCCGGACACCCCCGAGAAGGACACCGACACCCCTATGCCCGTTGCACTGACCGATGACATGAAGGACAGGCTCGACCACGCGCTGGAGAACGGCAACCCCTGCCTGTTCGCCGTGGTCGGGCCCGACGGCTACCCTAGCATGAGCTACCGCGGCAGCCTGATGGTGTATGACGCCGACCACTTGGCCTACTGGGACCGAGCCCTGCGCGGCGCCATCGCCAGCACCAAGGAGAACCCGAAGGTCAGCGCCCTCTTCCGCGACCCCGCCGCCCGTGTCATGTGGCGCTTCTACGGCGACGTGGTGGCCCATCACGCCGACGGCGCCATCCGCGACGCGGTGATGGCCCGCACCCCCCAGCGCGAGCTCGACGCCGACCCCGAGCGCAAGGGCATCGCCGTGATGATCCGCGTCAACAAGGTGCTGGAGCGCGGCGCAGTGCTGATGGAGCGCGAAAGCTAGCACCCCGGACGGTGTTGAACCTAAGCTGAGGGCATAAGGTCCGGCCGCCGCGCGCTGGAGCTACGGGCGTGGTTTAGGAAGCTGGAACGCCAAAGGTGGCTTCCAGGGCGAGCTAATAAGTCAATCGTGGATAATGCTCCTCGTGGGCGCAGAGAGACGCGTAGGTAATGCCAAATCAAGCCGAACTGTTGTTGCCACGGCTAGTCGATAACTGCAGCGCTGGTGGTTGTCGCGGCTAGCCACAGTGGATAACACCGGTGCCGCGTCATGCTGACGCAAGGAAGCATCTGGTGGTGGGGTGGGGCGCGCCGCCCGTCGAGCGTCGCGCCCCTCCCCCCCCTGACCGCGCGTTGGCGGCGGGTGGGCCTCCCCGCCCCGCCCGATGCCTCGCGCACTCGG
>CAXNDA010000018.1:0-13089 GCA_964200875.1 Chloroflexota bacterium
ACCGCAGCTGCGCCCAAGCGAGGTCATTCGAGCCCTGCAGAACGCAGGGTTTCACATTGTGCGCACGACGGGCAGCCACGCCATCCTGTACAAGTCGGGCCTGACCCGCCCCGTACCGGTGCCGCAGCACTCGCGTGACCTTAAGCGTCCCGTACTCGCTAACATCATCCGCGAGGCAGGGCTAACGTAGACGAGTTCCTGCGATTCCTGCGAGACTGAGGCGGGAGGCCTGATCTATGCGGCGCGACGACGTACTCCGAATACTGGCGGAACATCGGGAACCCCTCGAAGCCCTCGGCGCGACCAACGTTGCCATCTTCGGCTCCGTGGCCCGAGACGAGGCCCGGCCCGACAGCGATGTTGACATCCTCATCGACCTCAATCGACCGATGGGGCTGCTGGCATTGGCCCGGATTCATAACTATTTCGAAGACATCCTCGGTAACCCCGTCGACGTGGTGCAGCGCAAGAACCTCAAACAGCGCATCCGCCAGCGGATTCTTGACGAGGCGATCGTTGCCGCCTAGGGACGAGTCGCTGCGCCTCCGAGACATGGTGGAAGCGATGGATCGCATAACCCTCTTTGCGGCCGGGCGGTACCACAACGTGCTGACGGCTGACTTGATGGCAATACGTGCCATCAACCATAAACTGACGATCATCGGGGAAGCCGTGAGTCGGGTGCCGGAGAGTCTGCGGCAGCGGTATCCGGGGATTCCCTGGCGCGACATTAGGGGCATGCGCAATGCCTTGATTCACCAGTACCATGAAGCGGACTCTGATGAAGTGGCACGCCCGGCTATTGAAGAGGTGCCCGTGCTCAAGGCGCAGATCCTGCAGGTCATCGCGGAAATGGAAGCCCCCTAGATGCCCCTCGACTCCATTGACTTGACGGTGTTCGCCAACCTGTTCGCCTCGGTGGCCGAGGAGATGGGGGTGACGCTGTGCCGCGCCGCCTACTCGCCCAACATTAAAGAGCGGCGCGACTTCTCCTGCGCAATGTTCGACGCCGAGGGCCGGATGGTGGCGCAGGCGGCCCACATCCCGGTGCACCTGGGGGCGATGCCGGTATCGGTGGCGGTGGCGCGCGAGCGGCACAGCTTCGCGCCCGGCGACCTGGTGATCTTCAACGACCCGTACTTGGGCGGTACGCATCTGCCCGACGTGACCATGGTGACCCCGGTGTTCATCCTCGATGGCGTCACGCTGCTTGGGTTTCTGGCCAGCCGCGCCCACCAGTCCGACATCGGCGGCATGTCGCCGGGGTCGATGCCGGTGTCGACCGAGCTGTACCAGGAGGGGCTGATCATCCCGCCCATCAAGCTGGTGGACGGCGGCAAGGTGAACGAAGCGGTGCAGGCGCTCATCTTCCGCAACGTTCGGACACCCAAGGAGCGCGCCGGCGACTTCGCCGCGCAGATGGCGGCGCATCGCACCGGCGGGCAGCGGCTGCAGGAGCTGGCGCGCCGCTACGGCGTGGACCCGCTGGCCGCCGCGATGATCGCGGTGATGGACTACGCCGAGGCCGCCACCCGCGCGTCACTCCGGGCCCTGCCCGAAGGCGTCTATGACTTCGAGGACGCACTCGACGACGATGGCTTTGTGGAGGCGCCGGTGCCGATCCGGGTGCGGGTCACCGTGCGCGACGGCGAGCTGACCGCCGACTTCACCGGTAGCGCGCCCGAGACCATCGGGTCGGTGAACGCCGTGGCCGCGGTCACCCAGTCGGCCACCTACTACGTGGTGCGTTGTCTCACCGGCGAGGACCTGCCGATGAACGACGGCTGCTTCCGCCCAGTGAGCGTCATCGCGCCTGAGGGCACGGTGGTGAACGCCCGGCCGCCGCGTGCCGTGGCCGCCGGCAACGTCGAGACCTCGCAGCGCATCACCGACGTGGTGTTGGGCGCGCTCGCGCAGGCGGCGCCCGGCCGGATTCCCGCCGCCAGCTCGGGCAGCATGAGCAACGTCACCATGGGCGGCCACGACGTCGAGCGCGACAAGCCCTTCGCCTACTACGAGACAGTGGGTGGCGGCGCCGGCGCTGGCCCGCTGCGCCCCGGCCTCTCTGCCGTGCACACCCACATGACCAACACGCTGAACACGCCGGTGGAGGCGCTGGAGTACACGCTGCCCTTCCGCATCATCGAGTACGCGATCCGCACCGGCTCGGGCGGGGCGGGTGCCCACTTCGGTGGCGATGGCGTAAGCCGCATCTACGAGTTCCTGACTCCCGGCGACCTCACGGTCATCTCAGATCGCAGAGTGGGTCGCCCCTATGGACTCGCTGGTGGTCAGGCCGGTGCGGCTGGCCACAATACGTTACGGCGGGCATCGGGCGCCGACGAGCGACTGCCTGGGAAGATCAGCGTGAAGGTGGAACCCGGCGACCGCCTGATACTTGAGACGCCCGGCGGCGGCGGCTGGGGCAAGGAAACGGAGACCCCGTGAGCAACGCACTACTCGAACTCTACCGCCACCACCTGTGGGCCAACCTGCGCCTGCTCGACCATGTGGCGACGCTGGACCCGAAGCTGCTGGAGGCGACCGCTACCGGCACCTTTGGTCAGGTGGACGCTACGTTGAAGCACATCATCGCCAATGAGGAGGGCTACCTGATGCACCTGGGTAGCCCCGTCACCGAGGCGCTGCTCTTTCACGTGCACGAGTTTCCCGGGTTCCCCGAGCTGCGTAAGCGCGCCGAGGTTACTGGAGCGAAGCTGATAGAGTTGGCGGGCGCCGTGCAGGCCGAAGACTCGCTCTCCGGCACCTTTCAGGGGCAACCGTACACCATGCCGCGGGTGGTGCCGCTGATGCAGGCCATCAACCACGGCACCGAGCACCGCGCCCACGTGATAACGGTGCTCAGCCAGCAGGGCATTCCGCCGATTGCATTGGACGCGTGGACATTTTGGGAACAAGGGATGGGCCGATGACCACTGTGAGCACCGCCGCCGAACAGCTGCTCGACCTCGCGCGCCGCCAGGCGCAGGAGGCTGAGGTGTACGCCGTGAGCTACACCGAGACCCCGGTGTCGTTCGAGGCGAACCACCTGAAGAGCATCACCACCCGCGAGAGCTGGGGCATGGCGCTGCGGGTGATCAAGGACGGACGTATCGGGTTCGCCGCAGCCACCGGCGCCGCCGACCTGCAGGACCTGGTGAACGCCGCCATCGAGACGTCCGCCTTCGGGGCGCCCGCCCACTTCCACATGCCGTCGCAGGGCGTGTACCCCAACGTCGAGGTCTTTGACCCGGCGGTAGAGGCGGTGGGACTCGACGCGCTGGTGCAGGCAGGCCAGTCTGCCATCGACGGTATCACCCGTCGCACTGAAGGCGTGCTGTGCGACGCGTCGGTACGACGGCGGGTGGGCAGCGTGACCATCCTGAACTCGGCAGGGCTGATGGTCACGCACCGGGGCACCAGCTTCAGCGCTCGGCTGTCCGGCACCCTGGTGCGGGGCGACGACATGCTGTTCGTCGGCGACGCCCGCGGCTCCGCCCGCCTGGAGCTTGACCTGAGCGACCTCATCGCCGAAACACTGCATGAGCTGGAGCTAGCGGCCGACCTCGCCGACGCTCCGCACGGGCGGGTGCCGGTGGTGTTCACGCCGCGGGGCTTCATCCAGTGTTTCCTGCATCCGCTCTCCATAGGCCTCAGCGGCAAGACGGTGCTGCAGGGCTCGTCGCCCATCGGCGCGCGGCTGGGCCAGCAGGTGTTCGACCCCGCGTTCACCGTGGTCGACGACCCTACCCTCCCCTTCCGCTCCGGCAGCCGTCCCTTCGACGACGAGGGCATTCCCTGCGCCCGCCTGCCGCTCATCGAGAACGGGGTGGTGAAGGCCTTCGTCTATGACCTGCAGACGGCCGCGCAGGCCGGTGTCCGCAGCACCGGGCACGCAGAGCGGGCGCTCACCAGCCAGCCATCGCCCGACCTGGGGGTCGTGACCGTCGCGCCCGGCACGGTGAGTACCGCCGACATGATCGCCGGCATCGACGATGGCATTCTGGTGGACGAGCTGATTGGGTCGGACCAGGGCAACACCATCGGCGGCGACTTCGGCGGCAACGTGCTGCTGGGCTACCGCATCCGCGGCGGCAAGCTGGTGGGCCGGGTGAAGGACGTGATGGTCGCCGGCAACGCCTACGAACGGCTGGCCAGCATCCGGGCGCTGGGCAGCGAGCTGAAGTGGGTGGGCGGCGGCGTGCAACTCCCCTACATCGCCCTCGACGGCGTGTCGGTCTCCAGCAAGGGGTAGGTCCCGTAGGGGCGGACCCACGTGTCCGCCTAGGCCGTCGCCGGTTAGCGACCTCTGGGCAACAAGGCAGCGCGAATGCCCGAACCCGTAGGGGCGGACCCACGTGTCCGCCCTCAGCCGTTGCCGGTTAGCGACGTTTGGGCAACGAAACGCGATTCCGGCCGGGGCGTTCTGGGCAGACACATGGATCTGCCCCTACGGAGCGGCGCGGTGGGTTCTGTGATGGCCGGACGCCGCATCCGACCCCGACCTGCTGGGCAGACACGTGGGTCTGCCCCTACAAGCGGCGCGCGGCTGCTATCCCGCCGGTACCGGCTCTTCGGCGAGGCGCGGCAGGATGAGGCGGGCCACCCGCTCCTGCTGCAGCAGGTTGTCGAACGCCAAGCGTAGGTAGGTCGCGCCGCTGGCTTCCAGTTCGGCGATGCGGGCCATGCAGTCGTCGGGCGTACCCACGATCTCGCGGGTGGCGAACTCCTCGAAGGTCGCGGCCGCACCGCCGAGGCCGATGGGGTTGGCCTTGAACGAGGCCTGCGCATCGGCGATGGCGGCGTCGCGGTTCTCGTCCACAAACATGCGGATCATGCGAACCACGGTCATCGGGCGCTTGGGCCAGTCGGGCTGGGCCTGCACCTGCGCCAGCCGCTCGGTGGCGCCGCGGGTCAGCAGCACCCAGCCGTCGGCCAGTTCCTTCACCATGGCCACTGTCGCGTCCGACTCGCCGCCCAGCCAAATGGGGGGATGTGGCTTCTGGTATGGGGCGGGGGCGAATGCCAGGTCATAGGTCTGCACGTGCTGGCCCTTGAACGAGACGGTCTCGGGCGCGGGGTGGGTCCACAGCTCCTTCAGCAGCATCACCACTTCGCGGGCGTAGGCCACCCGGCCATCGTGGTCCTCCACCAGCGGGATGTCGTAGGCCTTGTACTCGGCCGGCGCCGAGCCGGAGCCCAGGGTGCAGATAACCCGGCCCTTGGTGATCTGGTCGAGCGTGCCCAGCACCTTGGCCAGCATGGCGGGATAGCGGAAGCTGACGTTCAGCATGCTCCAGGCCAGCCGGGTGCGGGTGGTCACCGCGCCCAGCGCCGTCATCAGTGTGAACGAGTCGAGCGGCAGGTCGGGGCCGCTGGCGCCGTGACCCATGATGTGGTCGCCCAGCCAGATGGAGTCGTACCCCTGCTGGTCGGCCAGCTTGGCCTCTTCGAATACCGCGTCGATGCCCCGCTCGGGGTGCAGCAGCAGTCCAACCTTCACCATGGTCGTGCCTCCGTGTGGTTCAAGTGTGGGGATTGTAGGGGGCGGGGCGCCAACGCGTCTACCACAACGGGCCTCAGCGTCACGGAGCGGGGCTCCCAGCGCCCCGCCCGCGGCCTACGGATGAGCCTATGAGGTCCCCTCCCAACCCACGTGCGTTCCTTGAGGGCTGCTGCCCTCCAACTCCCGCGGGACGTACCGAAGGCTGCTCTTACGACAGAGAACTCGCGGCAGTAAGACGGTCTTGTCCCAGAGGGCTACCCAACGCGTCTACCAGAGGTTGGGCAGTTGCTCCATCGGCGTTGCCATGTGATCAGCAGGGTCCTCCGCCACCGTGGGGGCGGGGGCGCTGCTGCCGGTGGGTGCGCCCGGCCCCGGCCCGAACCCGACGGCTAGGTCGACAATCATGCGGAAGTCGGCCAGCAGCCAGCGGCCCTGCTGCTTCACCAGACGGGCGAAGTAGTTGCCGGCGTTGCCGCGGCGGAACTCATCGTGGTTCTGGCCGATGGCGTTGAAGTAGGCGGTGAGCCAAGCCTCCTGGTGGCCGGGCGAGAAGCGCACCATGACGTTGGACACCCGGTGATACGAGAGCTTGCGCTGGGCGTTCACCCAGCGGTAGTTCGCATCCACCGCGGCTTTCCCCACATAGATGCCGCGGGCGCTGGCCACCACGGCGTCATTAGTGAACAGGCTCATCACGCCGTCAACGTCGCTGGCGTCGTAGAAGTAGGCGTACTTGGAGATGACCTCGGCGACGGCCCGTTCCTCCACCAAGCGCAGCAGTTGCTCGGCCGGGGTGCCCTCCGGCTCTTGCTGGCGGGCCAGCCAGCTAAAGGGGGTCCATTGCCCCCGGCGTACGAGGTTGAAGAGGTCGCGTCCAGTCGGTTCCACGGGCATCTCCTATGCGATAGTGCTCAGCACCTGCTTGGCCATCAGCTCCAGTTGCTGCTCAGCCTCGTCCTCTCGGCACAGCAGGCGCAGCACGAACTTGGTGGCGCCTGCCTGGACGTACTGGGCGATGCGCTCTTGAATCAGCGCGGCGTCACCTGCGGCCGAGTACTGCTCGAGTGGCGCGTCGGGACGGGGGCGGAGCGAGCCCGCGGCCAGCCGCTCGGCCGCCTCGGTCTTGGAGTCGGTGAGATAGGTCGAGAGCATCACGCCGAAGTGGTCGTCCTCGATGGTGCGTCCGCTCTGTTCGCAGCCCTGGCGGATGGCGGCGATGCCCGCGGTCACGTCGGCGGGCGTCACTTGGCTCGCCAGCCAGCCGTCGCCGGAACGGGCCACCCGCTCCCAGGCGAAGGCGGTGCGGCCGCCGATCCAGATGGGCGGGTAGGGGGTGAAGACCGGCTTCGGGGTGATGGTGACGTCGGTCAGATGGTAGTACTTGCCGTGATGGGTCACGTGCTCCTCGGTCCACAGCCGCCGCAACACCTCAATGGCCTCGTCGGTGCGGCCGGCCCGCTCGCTCTTGCGGCCACCGGTGGCCTCATACTCGCGCTCGTCATCGCCGCCAAGGCCCACCGCCGGCAGAAAGCGGCCGCCCGACAGGAAATCGACGGTAGCGACCTCCTTGGCCAGCAGCGCCGGGTTCCGGATAGCAAGTGCCAGCACGCTGGTGCCGAACTTCAGGTCGGTGGTGCGACCGGCTGCCACCGCCAGCGCCGTCACCGGCTCCAGGCTCATGCGCTCACCCACCAGCCGGTCCGACAGCCACAGCGAGTCCCAGCCGTTGCTCTCGCACGCATCTACGAAGCGAAGATACGCTGCGCCACCGCCACGCCACTGCCAATTACCGGGAGCAATACCAATCCGTACACTCATTGGGTCACCTGTTGGAGGGCGCGGGCGGCAGCCAGCCCTTGGGCCGCCGCAACCTCCGCCTCAGAATTGATGCCGGTGAAGGCGGCGTCATCGCCGCCCACGGCTCGAACCTCACGCTCGTCGACATGGTGCACCCGGACCCGCTGGAGCATGGCCACCAGCGAGCGCTCCCGGCGCTCAGGATGCGCCAACTGGGCGTCGATGGCAGACAGGCAGCTCCGGCCGTACGCCGCACACAGGAACTGGGGCCGGCCACTCCACATCGGCAGCACGGCGTCCCACCCCGGCGCCAGCTCGACCAGCCGCTGCAGCACGCCCGTGGCCAGAAACGGCATATCGCAGGCAGCCACCAACGCGTAGTCAGTCTCGCAGGCGTTAAGCCCGGCCCGCAAACCCGCCAGCGGGCCGAAGTCGGGCGCAACGTCGGTCACTCGCCGTATGCTGGCCGGCAAGCCCTCCGGTGCACGCGCACGGTCCGGCGCTTCCACCAGCACCAGAGCATCGGCCACCGTCTGCAGCGCCGCCACCACCCGCAGCAGCACCGGCACGCCGCCGATGGGCTCCAGCGCCTTGTCGCGCCCCAGGCGCGACGCCCGCCCGCCCGCGAGGATGATGCCGGTGATCTGCGACTGCATGTGGTTACTGTACACCGTGCAGAAGGGGGCCGGGGTCACCAAGTCATCCGCCGAAAAAAAACAGCGTGGGCACGGAATGTAGGGGCAGACCCACGTGTCTGTCCAAGAGGTCCCGGCCGAAAGCGCGTTCACGGTTACCCGAAGGCGGCTCTGTGTGACGGCGTGGGCGGACACGTGGGTCTGCCCCTACCATTGGGGCGGCCGCTAGCCCCGTGCCTTCAGCGCCTCCTCCGAGAACACGGTAGCGTGGTGCCGCTGCCACAGGTCGCCCAGGTTGCTCTCGGTGTTCACCGCGTCAATGGGCCACACCCGGGCGAACTCAGGGTGCTTACACACCTCAGGCTCGATGCCTTGGGCGAGCTGGCGGGCCAGCTTCAACAACAGCCGGCGCATGAAGATGATCGCGAGGTCGGCGCTCGCCAGGTGCTCGGCGGTGCGGTCCATCACCACGCCCATGCTCTCGGTCACCATGCCGTCTTGCACCCGATTGGTGGGCAGCCCGGTGTAGTTCACCTTGCGCTGGGCCTCACGGTCGATTAGGTAGTCGTTGTCTTTGTTCGCCGATTGTCGCCAAGACCCCAGCTCCAGCTCCACATACTTCGGGGCGTTGGGCATTGCCGCGAGCTGCGCGCCGCGCGGCGACACCGTGAACCACCAGCTCGACTCGTCGTCGCGCGGCAGCACGAAGAAGCCGCCGCCCTCGCCGCCCGGGTTGGGGATGACGGTGTAGACCGGCAGCACGTAGGGGGTGACCCGCCCGTAGAACTCGCCGGTCTGCAGCGTGCGCTGTGCGCCGTAGATGAAGCCGAACTCCGTCTCCTTGGCGGTCAACAGCGGGGCGCCGTGCTCGAAGAGCAGCGTGCCACGGCGAGTGCGGTTGGTGTTCCAGTCGTGCTCAAAGTCGAAGAATCGGTGCAAGAACGAGGCGTGGGAGGAGTCGATGTTGCCCTCCAGCCCCTGCAGGTAGTTCGATTCCTGCATCCACTTGTGGTAGGTGCGGTCGGGGTTCTCGGTGATGCACCAGTCGTAATGCGGCAACTCTGGCTGAACGGCTTTCGGCCCCATGTAGACCCAGATGAAGCCGCCCCAGTGCGCAGCCGGATAGGCCGCAGCCTTAATCTTGTGCTTGAAGTTACTCTCCGCCGGTTCGTTGGGCATGTCGACGCATTGACCCTCGGTGTCGAACTTCCAGCCGTGATACACACACCGGAGGCCGTTCTCCTCGTTCCGCCCGAAGAACATCGATGCGCCACGGTGCGGGCAGGCGTTCTGCATCACGCCGTACGAGCCATCGGTATTGCGCCAGGCGATCAGGTCTTCGCCCAGCATCTTGAGGCGGACGGGAGCGCAGTCGGGCTCCGGCAACTCGCTGGGCAGCAGCGCCGGCAGCCAGAAGCGGCGGAACAGCTCACCCATGGGGGTGCCTGGGCCGGTTCGGGTCAACAGTCGATTGTCAGCGGCGGTCAGCATAAGGTTCTCCTCAGATTGCACAGCTACGACGAAGGGTGGCGATGGCAGCATCGGTGACGCTCACTTAGCGACGGCCTCGACCCATGGCGCATCTGCCGGTAGCTCAAGTGAGACGCTGGTTCTGTTCACGGGAAGCACGCCGGCTTCCTCGCCACAGCGGTGATCGACGCCCTCGGTTGCGCGGAATGTAAACGCTTGAGGTTTCGGTGTCAAGCTGAGACAGCCACCACGCCTGTTCGAATAGGCCTCTCTCAGGGCCAGCTTCTGAGGCATGTCGAACGGGGTCGCCAGCCGTAGACCCAGTTCGGTTCCCGGTATGAACTAGAGGTGCGGGGATGAATGTCATTGCTACGAAAATAGGCCACCACCGACCAGCCGACGAGCTTGTCCCCGCTCATGCTGAGGCCCTCGAAGCACGAGCGGACGTCAAGTCCCGGGTGGCTGCTCCTCCGCTCGCCCTTCGAGAGCCTCAGGGTGAGCGGGCCAAGTACTCGCCTATTTTCATGCCCGGTGGTGCCACTGACCAGGGGCATGTCCGATTCCGACCGCAGGGAGGAATCTGGGGCGGGGTGGCCCGCCACCGTCCGGAGGTCGCGTTCCGGTTCCGATAGCCAGCGCCACGGCCTCACCTTCCCCCCCCAGCCAGATGCCTCCTTGCGTCGGCATGACACAACGCGGCAGGGCGCGCCTGCTCCCCGCGACTGAATCTCACGTTCCCGCCACAAGGCCGCTTGTGGGCCCCCAGACCCAGGTATAATCCACCTGATTACCCGGCTACCCACCGGTCACGGAGCCCGCTCATGCAACTCGCCTCACGTATGTCCCGCTTGGGAACCGAATCGGCCTTCGAAGTGCTGGCCCGAGCCAAAGCCCTCGAGGCCCAAGGCCGGAGCATCATCCACCTGGAAATTGGCGAGCCAGACTTCGACACGCCGGCCCACATCCGCGAGGCTGCGAAGGACGCGCTGGATGCTGGCGCGACCCACTACGGCCCCGCGGCCGGCCTGCCGGAGCTACGGAGCGCGGTGGCGAAGCATGTGGCCGAAACCCGCGGCATCACCGTGGTACCAGAGCAGGTGGTGGTGACCCCAGGGGCCAAGCCCATCATGTTCTTCGCGATCATGGCGTTGGTGGATGAAGGCGACGAGGTGATTTACCCCAACCCTGGCTTCCCCATCTACGAATCGGTGATCAACTTTGTGGGTGGCGTGCCGGTGCCGATTCCCCTGCGGGAGGAGTCAGGCTTCCAGTTTGACCTCGATGTGTTCGAGAAGCGGGTGTCGCCCAAGACCAAGATGATCATCTTGAACTCGCCACAGAACCCTACCGGTGGCGTGCTCGACCCCAGCCAGATCCAGCGCATCGCCGCAATTGCCGCCGACCGCCGCATCCCGATCCTGACCGATGAGGTGTACCGCCACTTCATGTACGAGGGCGAGTTCGTTTCGGTGCTGGGCATGCCGGGGCTCGACGACCTCACCATTCTGTTGGACGGCTTCTCGAAGTCCTACGCGATGACGGGCTGGCGGTTGGGCTACGGCGTGATGCCACTGCCGTTAGCCGAGCAGGTGACCAAGCTCATGGTGAACTCGAACTCGTGCACCGCGTCGTTCGTGCAGTACGGCGGCGTGGCGGCACTGGAGGGTGACCAAGCCCCTGTCGCCGCGATGGTGGCCGAGTTCAAGCGCCGCCGCGACATCATCGTCGAGGGGCTGAACAGCCTGCCCGGCGTCTCGTGCATCACTCCGGGCGGCGCGTTTTACGCGTTCCCCAACATCACCGGCACCGGCCGCAAGGCGTCGGAGGTGGCCGAAGCGCTGCTGAACGATGCCGGCGTTGCGGTGCTGAGCGGCACCGCATTCGGCGAGTACGGCGAGGGCTATCTGCGGCTGTCTTACGCCAACTCCGAGGCCAACCTCCGCGGCGCCATCGAGCGCATGCGGCCGGTGCTCGAGCGATTAGCGCGTTAGCTTAGCTTTCGGTGCGCGGACCGCCGGCTCAACCCGTGCCTGCTCAGTTATGCCTACTCGCCGCGAAAGCTACAACAGCGAGCCTGCGCCTAATCCGATCCTCCCTCCCCGACGCGGGAGGGAGTTAGAGGGAGGGGGATCACACCTTACGCGAGGTCGCGGGCAATGAGGAGAGCCCCCTCTCCCTAACCCTCTCCCGCGTCGGGGAGAGGGGCGCTCGGTGGAGTCTCAAGTGTGTCTAGACAGGTGCCACGGCTGTCGCGTGCCCCTCCTCTGAGCACCATCACACGTGCAGCGTTTTGCTGACGTAGCGTCTGGACGCCGGATTCGCAACGCAGGATTCATTCCCGCTCGCCCGACCCCGAACACCAACTACGCACGCGCCACCCCGTGGCGACTAGCCACAGGCCAGCGCGTGTACGTCGACCACGTTGCCGGGTAGCTGCTGCTCGAGCCAGGTGGCTCCACCGTCGTCAGTGCTGAATGCCTGCCCGCACCGGCTCACGCTGTGCACGCGTTGCGCATCGGTGGGGTCGAGCGCCAGCGCCATCATGGTGGCCTCGGCCTTCACGCCACGGTCGAAGCGCGTCCAACTCTCGCCGAAGTCGGCGCTGCGATACAGCGAGCCGTCGTGGCTGCGCGCTGCCGGGCTCAGGCACGCGTACATCACCCGGCTGTTGTGCGGGGATACTGCGACGTCGCGGGAGTACGTCAGCGGCGAGTATCGGCCGACCTCCATGTCACGCCAGCCAGAGCCCTGGTCCGCACTGTGGAACAACCCCATGCGCACTGCGAGGTACACCGAACCCGGCTTTGCGGGATTCACGCAAAGGGCATGCGCATCCAGCATCCCCTCGGTGTCGGTGTCGCTCTGCAGCATGCTCTTCAAGTTCGGGCGGTCGGCGAGGTCCACCAGGCCGCTGCAGCAGTCATCCCAGTGCTCGCCGCCGTCCAGGCTGCGCATGACGCCGCCGACCTCAAGCGCCGCGAAGATGGCGTCGGGTCGGGCGGGGTCGATCGCGAAACGCATGACCCGCGTCTTGAACTCCATGTGCACCCGCTCCGGCCGAGCGGCGTCGGGTAGCCGCCGCCAAGTGCCGCCTGCGTCGTCGCTCCGCCAAACACCGGTGGGTGAGGTGCCTGCGAGCAGCACTCGGTGGTCGGCCGGATGCGCCGCCACCGCCCACACCTCGCCGGCCTCTTCGGGCAGCGACATCCTCTGCCAGCTCGCGCCGTGGTCGCTACTGCGGAACAACCCTTGGCCCGCGCCAGCGTACACCACCGCCGGATCGCCGGGGTGCACCGTGAGCGCGTATACGTCCGGCAGATCGGCCTCGGTATGCTCCCAGTGGTCACTGCCTGGAGCACGGCGAAACACGCCGCCGGTGGTGTTGGCGCCCACCCGGGCGGCGCCGGCGTACAGATAGCTGTGGGTGGTGTTGGGCATGGGGCCTCCGCGATGTGCCAGGTCGTGTGCCACAGCCTAGCGAGCCGCCCGGCCGAGGTCAAATCACCGCCCGTGGTAAGCGCTGCAGGGTGCCCTCGCCACGCCGGTTGGAGGCGCTACTCATGCAGGACCACCATTGTGAGGCGGCGACAACCGCCGTGCCTAACTAAGGGGACTATGAGAGGGCTCAGGGATGCCATCACCCCAGAGCTTGGTTTTAGCCCGGAGTTCGACCCTCCCCTA
>CAXNDA010000019.1:0-12687 GCA_964200875.1 Chloroflexota bacterium
CCGTCACAGCAACCCGCTGCTGTGGCAACTGCTCGGCGCCACGGTGCACTCCACCCGCCGCGTGTTCTTGCTGCTCACGCCCGGCGGCGCCTCGGTGATGCTGGTGCATCAGGTCGATGCTGGCCACTTCCCGGCCGATGGCCTCACTATCTGGCCCTACCAGCACCTCGACGACCTGCTGGCGCAACTCCGCGGACTGCTCCACGGCCTGGACCGCGTAGCCATGGAGTACTCGCCCCTGGGCGCCCTGCCCGCCGTGTCCTACGTCGACGCCGGTACCTTCGAGCTGGTGCAGAGCCTGGGCCCCACGGTCGTGTCCTCGGCCGGGCTGGCGCAGGCGGCCCTCTGCCGGCTCACGCCCCTGGAGCTGGCATCGCACCGCCGGGCGGCTGCGTTCTTGGGCGGGGCTGTGCAGGACGCGTTCGGTTTCATCGGCGCAAGACTCGGCCGGGTCACCGAGCACGAGGCGCAGGCCTACCTGCTGCAGCGCTTCGCCGATGCCGGCCTCCGCACCGACGACCCGCCCATCGTGGCGGTCGATGCGCACGCGGGCGACCCCCACTACGCGCCGCAGGCCGAGGGTTCAGCCGTCATCGGGCCCAACCAGTGGGTGCTCATCGACCTGTGGGCGGTGGAACCCGACGGTACCTATGGCGACCTGACCTGGGTGGCCTACACCGGCCGCCAGCCCTCCACCGAACAGCGGCGGGTGTTCGACGTCGTCACCGGCGCCCGCGACGCCGCTGTTGACTACCTGCGGGCCACCGTGGCGACGGGCGACTACCCCGAGGGCGGCGCCGTCGACGCCGTGGCCCGCGCCTACATCAGCGAGCGTGGCTACGGCGCGGCGTTCACCCACCGGCTGGGCCACAGCCTGGGGCCGGTGGTCCACGGTTACGGCGCCAACCTGGATGGCTACGAGACGCGCGACACCCGCCGCCTGGTTCCCGGCCTCGCGTTCACCATCGAGCCCGGCGTCTACCTGCCGCACTTCGGCGTGCGGTCAGAGATCAACCTGTACATGGAATCTGGTTCGGTGGAGGTGACCTCGCCTGTTCAGCGGGAAATTGTTATCATCGATTGATTGCGCGCGCTGGGCCCGGCTGGGTACCATATGCGCCAGACGAACCCCCGATGTGAGTAGGGAGGCAGAACGTGACGCTAGAGGAATTTCTCGCCATTCCGTACGTGATGGCTGTGGAGTCCTATGAGGGACCAGACGGTGAATGGTTTCGCCGGGCATCCTATCCGGAGTTGCCGGAATGCACGGTAGAAGGCTTCTGGGCGGTCGATATTATCGACAAGCTGGAAGAATTGCGCGTGCGGCGGATTATCGAGCTGTACCAAAAGGGTGAAGAGATTCCGGTTCCGCGTGCGCCGCTGCGATCGGCCATGCCGGTGCTCAACCGCGAGCAGCTTGAGTTCGCCAAGTACCTGGTGGAGCACGGCCACCTGACCGATCAGCGGTAAATAGCCAGAAAAGTGCCAGCCGGGGCTTGCGTCTTGCGCTGAGCGCGGTAAACTCTGGGCACACCTCATCGGAAAGGAGGCAATCCCATGGCAGAAGACACGATGGTTACCGCCGTTGACGGCCCCAATGGCAAGGCGGAGATCTTTGAAGTGCCCCAGCAATTCGCTGGTGGCGGTCAGCGCTTCGAGTATGAAGTGCGCTTCAACGGCGCCAAAGAGACCTACAAGTCGCTCGGCGAGGCATACATCACCGCTGGCGAGAAGGCTGGCGTCAAGACCTAGTCGCTAGGCATGACCCCGTTCCTTCAAACCCCCTCCTCCCGAGGGGGTTTCTCATTCCCCCGGCGCGCCTCATGCAGGGGCGGCATTCATGACGCGGTACCCTCCGCCGCATCAGCCACGCCCCGCCGGCCCGGTGTCAGGGGTTGCGGCATCATCAGCGTCAGCGGCACGCCCAGTGCACAGATGACCGCCAGAATGACCCACCCAAGGTGATACGTCCCGGTCATATCGACCAGCGCCCCCAAGAAGATCGGCCCCAGAAAGCCGCCGATAGTGGTCATGAACATCAGCGCTCCCTGAATCGAGCCCAGCGACCCCAGCCCGAAGTAGTCGGCTTGCAGCGCCGACCGCAGCGGAATCGGCCCGCCGAAGCCCACGGCGAACAACGCCAGGAACGGCACAATCATCCACGCCTCGGTGATGCCGGCCAGCAGAAAGATGCCGGCCGCCTGCAGCGCAAACGAGAACGCCACGATGTACCGCTTGTCCAGAAAGTCGCCCCAAAAGCCCAGCCCAACCCGCCCAATGACCGACACCGCGGGAATACCGGCCGCTGCCCAGGCCGCCGTCTCGGTGGGAATGCCCTGCCCCACCAGAAAGGGCACCGCCAGCACCACGGCGGGCGTGTTCGCCATGTTGGTCAACGTGTAGGCCATCATCAGTTGCCAGAAGGTCCGGGTACGCAGCGCCTGCTTCACGGTCAGGCTGCGAGTGCCGCCCAACACCGACGCTTGCGCCAAGGGCCGGGCCGACGCCGCTACGGTGGCCTCGGGCTGGCCGGGAGGGTCGCCGTCGGGCCGCAGGCCGTACTTCTCGGGTGCATCGCGCATGACCAATGCCAGCGGCATGCACACCAGCACGATGATGCCCGCCCAGATGACGTTGGCCGTCCGCCAGCCCTGGGTGGTGATGAGCCAGGTGAGCACCGGCACCGTGATGCCAGCAGTAGCCGGACCGATGAACATCAGCGAGAGCGCGCGTGACCGTTTGCGCACGAACCAGCGCGAGACCGCGATGGTGCCCACCGCGCCGCCCGACCCGCTGGTGCCGATGGCCGTCAGCGCCAGCGAACCATAGAACCCCCAGATGGCGTCGATCTGACTGAGCCACAGCAGGCCTGCCGCGATGAACCCGAGACCGATGAGCATGACAGGCCGGGTGCCAAAGCGGTCGATCGCGAAGCCGACCACCGGCGCCGCGATTGCCGACAGCTCCGACCGCAGCGAGACGGCGGCGGCGGCGGCGAGCGTGCTCCACTGGTACTCGCCGACAATCGCCGAAAACAGCACGCCGGTGCCGAAGTAGAGGGTGCTGGCGCTGAGCACCATGATGGCGGCCGAAGCCGCCACCATGTACCAACCGTAGAAGATGCGAGGACGCAAAGGCACGGAGCCTCTCTCAGGGTTACCTCAGTCTACTAGGGCGCCTCCCGATAGGATAGACCAAGGCTCTCCGAGGGTAAGCCTTCAGAGCCGGTGAATTGGCCTTGAGACCTGCGGGCTAAAGCTACGCAGGACCACCATAGCGCACTGACGGGTATGGCCTCGACAGGGGAGTCCTGAGTACCGCCGCCGTAAACGGCGGGCCGGGGGAAGGCGTGTCCCCTCGGCAGGGGAGTCCTGAGTACCGCCGCCGTAAACGGCGGGCCGGGGGATCTCGAGTCCCCTCAGGCAGGGGTGTGGTTGTGCCTGTCCGGAGCCTGTCTGTCGAAGGGTCCCCCACTTCGAGACCCCTGGGGAGGGTGGGCGGGAAGAGCCAACGCCCATCCGAAGGCCGCGGTTCGACAGTAGTGCAGTAGTCCACCACCCGAACTCTGAAGTTCTTACGCTCTCCGAGGGTAAGCCTTCAGAGCCGGTGGGTTGGCCTTGAGAGCTGCGGGCTAAAGCTACGCAGCACCCCCATAGTGCACTGACTGCCGGCGCCAACTGGCGGTTGCTGGCATTTGCCCCACAGAACGCGGGAACCACAACGTGGTGCAACCCCCCCACAGACCCCACAGGCGGCGCGTGCGTCCTTGCCCGCGCCCTTTCACTCGGTCATAATGCCACCACCGCCGCACCCGAGGCGCGCCGCCGCCCGGCCCTTGGGGCCCGGAACTCGCACAAAGGGGAGCACATGCTACGCAGCACCGACCGCATCCTCGTCACTCACCAGGGCACGCTGCCGCGTCCCGCCGACATCCGCGAGATGCTCATCGCTCAGACCAGCGGCCAGGCCATCGACCAAGCCGCCTTCCAACGCCGGGTCACCGCCGCCGTGGCCGAGGGCGTGAAGCAGCAGGCCGCCACCGGCATCGACTGTGTGAACGACGGCGAGCTGGGCAAGACCACCTTCAACGACTACGTGCGCGAGCGGCTGGGCGGGCTGGCCCCCACCGACGAACCGTACGTCTCCCACATCTCGGGCCGCGACCTGAAGGAGTTCCCCGAGTACTTCGCGGGGCCAGATGCGTTCGGCGGCCGGCCGCGCGGCGGCATTCGGCGAGTCGTGTGGGCCTGCACCGGGCCCATCACCTACACCGGCCAAGCCCTCATCCAGCGCGACATCGATAACCTGAAGGCCGCGCTGCAGGGCGTGGATGTGCCCGAGGCCTATCTGCCGGCCATCGCCCCCGGTTCGGTGGAGCACTGGCTGCGCAACGGCTACTACAAGAGTGACGAAGAGTACCTGTTCGCGCTGGCCGATGCGCTGCGGGTCGAGTACAAGGCCATCATCGACGCCGGCTTCATCGTGCAGATCGACGACCCCGACTTGGCCGACGGTTGGCAGGTGAACCCCAGTCTGACCAAGGACGAGTACCGCCGCTACGCCGCCATCCGTGTGGAGGCCCTGAACCACGCCCTGCGCGACCTGCCGGAAGACCGGGTGCGCTTCCACGTGTGCTGGGGCAGCTACCACGGCCCGCACAAGTTCGACATTCCGCTGGCCGACATCGTGGACCTGATCCTCAACATCAAGGCCCAGGCCTACTCCATCGAGGCCTCGAACCCCGCGCACGACCACGACTGGCACGTGTGGGAGGACGTGAAGCTACCCGCGGGCAAGATTCTGGTGCCGGGCGTCATCGGCCACTGCAGCGACTTCATCGAGCACCCGCAGCTGGTGGCCGACCGCCTTGTCCGCTACGCCAAGCTGGTGGGCCGCGAAAACGTCATCGCCGGCACCGACTGCGGCATCGGCTCGCGCGTCGGCCACGGCAAGGTCTGCTGGGCCAAGTTCGAGTCCATGGTGGAGGGCGCCCGCATCGCGTCGAAGGCGCTGTGGGGGTGAGCCGGCTGGTTCCTCCCCCTGCCTAGGGGGACGTTAAGTGGGGGTTCCGGTTGCCGTTAGCAGTGTATCGGCATCCGCCACCCGAATTCGGCGCCGTGTGGCCGGGCGCGGTGGTGGCCGGGACGCTATCGGAACCCTCCCCTAGCCCCTCCCTAGGCAGGGAGGGGAAGGATTGCGCCGATGGCGTCTCATGGTCCCCGGAGGCCTGGGAGCGACCCGAGGTCTTAGACTCCGACGGGACTGGCCCTTTCGGCCGCGCGCGAGTATTCTCTGCGGGAAACGTCAAACCTGTTTCGGAGGTGACACAGTATGGGAGACCTCGTTCTATCTTGGTCGGGCCAGCCGTACGACCGCGTGATGCCGCTCATCACCGGCGAGGTTAAGCCGGCCGGCATCACGCTGGACTACCAGGGCCTGCCCGGCGGCATCCCCGGCCTGTTCTACGAGCAGCTCAAGTTCGAGCGGTATGACCTGTCGGAGATGTCCTTCTCCTCGTTCCTCGTTGAGCGCTCGAAGGGCTACCCCTACCGGCTGCTGCCGGTGTTCCACAATCGCAACTTCAGCTACACCCAGATCGCCATCCGCAAGGCCTCGGGCATTCGCCAGGACCACGTGGAGGACCTGAAGGGCCGCAGCCTGGCGGTGGGTGACTACCAGCAGACCGGCGCGCTGTGGGTGCGCGGCGTGCTGCAGCATGAGTTCGGCATTCACCCCCGCGAGATCGAGTGGGTGCAGACCCGTGGCCAGACCTTCAGCCACACCGGCCTCAGCGGCTCCAAGCCGCCCGAGGGGGTGAAGCTGCGCTATGCCAACGCCAGCATCGGCGACCTGTTCCTGCGCGGCGAGATCGACTCCTCGTGGGGTTACGGCGTCTCGGAGTCTTCGGTGGACCGCCGTGGCGCCGACGTGCGCGGCAACCCCGACTTCCCGCTGCTGTTCAGCGACCCCAAGGCCGAGGCCATCCGCTATTTCAAGAAGAACGGCATCTTCCCCCCGCACCACACCACCGCGGTGCGCGGCAGCATTCTGGAGCAGCACCCGTGGGTTGCCGGCAGTCTGATGGACGCCTTCGAGAAGGCGAAGCAGATCGCCATCACCCGCCTGAAGAACCTGCCGCCAACCCTCATGGTATTCGGCGGTCTCTACCTGCAAGAGGTGGAGGAGCACCTGGGCAAGGACCCCTTCGTCTACGGCGTGAAGGCCAACGCCGCCGCCATCGACATGGTGCAGACCATCTCGGTGGAGCAGGGGCTGACCCCCAAGAAGCAGGCCCTCGACGAGATCTTCCCCGAGGAAGTCCTCATCGCCGAGGAGCGGCTATAATCCGCTAACCGGTAGACGCAAGCGCCGGCGCGGCCCGACCGCGCCGGCGTTCAACGAGAGAGGTTTATGGCAGACGTACTTCAAGGGATCCGGGTCGGTTCGCTGCTCCTCGCTGCCGTCACCTACGCCGTCCTGTTGCTGACCCGCTGAACTCCGCCGTCAAACGGGTGGCGACGACCGCGCGCGAGGGTTACCGTTCGTGGTGAGCTTGTCGAACCACATGGGGTGACAAGCGACGTCGGCTGACAGCTCGGTTCCGTAAGCTCGCGGAGCCATCCAGGCCAGCCGGTCCCGGCGCTTACACCTCACCGGCATCCCGATACTGGTGCCGGGCCTCATACGCCGCCGCCAGCGCCGCCAGGTACTGGGAGGCTGTCACCCCCGGCGGGATCGGCGCAGCCAGCCGGGCAGCGAACGCCAGCGCCACCTGGCCGGCCAGCGCGTCGGCCTGCTTCTCGCCCATGCGCTTTCGGCGTTCGAAGAACTCCCGCAGCAGCGCATAGTCGCGCTGATGCATGTTGGTGGGCGAGAAGCCGGCGTGCTGCAACGCCTCCAAGGCCGCCGGCGGCGCAGGCGCAGCCACGGCGTCGGGCAGGCCGCCCTTCGGCATGCGTGGGTCGCGTGTGACCAATGTGCCGGCGGCGAAATCCCCCAGCCGGCGGCTCTGGCTGTCGATGAACATGACCAGCAGGCCGATCAGCAGGAACTGGTCGACCGGGCGGATCATGTTGCGCACCACCGAGGCAAAGCCACCCACCCGCTGGGCCTGCCGGCCCATGACCCGCAGCCCCAGCATCCGTTTGCCGGGGGTCTGTCCGTTCCACAGCAACTCGAACAGTATGTAGTAACCCCACCAGCCGAAAAAGATCAGCACCAGGACGATCCCCGTGACCCAGGCGCCCAGGGCCTGCGCTGACCCGGTTCCGAAGACCTCATTGAGATCGATAAGCCTGTTGCGCTGGAGGAAAGCCATCAGGAAAACGGCGCCGGTGTACAGCAACACCTGTCCGACCAGCAGAATGCTATAGTCGATGGTGGCCGCGGTAATGCGTGAGCCGACGCCGGCCACCTCGTGCCGGAGTTCGACGTTCTCTGGGGTGACAACGGTATGGTGCTCGTTCAGCATCGGCGCACGCGGGTCCTTTCTCGGTGATCGAGCAGTTTGTGGCGCGTCGCCGCACGCGCTGGGAACGGCTCCGCGGGTTGGTGCAGCGGGCCCGCCAGATCCGCGGCCGCCTCTCGGTGGACGAACTGGAAGAGCTGAGCCTGCTGTACCGGCAGACCATGAACGACCTCTCGGCCGCGCAGCGCGACTTCCCCAACGACCCGGCCACTGCCTACGTGGGCAGCCTTGTTGGCCAGGCTCACGGTCTCATCTACGTGGAACCGCCGGTATCGCTGGCGAAGGTCAGACGCTTCTTCACGCAGGACGTTCCACGGGAGTATCGTTCGGCTTGGCGTTTCCTGGCAACCTCTGCGGCGCTGCTGTTCGGCCCCTGGATCGCGATCATGCTCGCCATCATCATCGACCGCAGCGTTGCCGAACTCATGGTGCCGCAGAGCATGCTGGCCGGTATGAAGCAGGGCGAAACCTGGTTCGATATCGAGGGCAGCCGCAGGGTGGCGGTATCGGCGTTCATTATGACCCACAATGCGCAGATCGGCTTGGCGGCGTATGCCGGCGGAATGCTCGCAGGGGTCGGAACCGTGCTGCTGCTGCTGTTCAACGGGCTCAGCCTGGGGGCCGTATTCGGCGCCCTGGTTGCTTACGGCCTAAGCGACCGCATGATCGGCTTTGTGGCGCCCCACGGCTTTCTTGAACTCAGCGCCGTGGTGGTGTGCGGCGCCGGCGGCCTGATGCTGGCACAGGCGCTGCTGTGGCCCGGGTTCGAGCCTCGCAGCATGGTGCTGGGGAACGCCGCCCGCCGCTCGGCCCGCCTCATGCTCGGCATCCTGCCCTTCTTCGCCGTCGCCGGCGTCATCGAGGGCAACATCTCGCCGATGGCGTTTGCGTGGCCGTACAAGCTGGCCATCGGCCTCGCGACCTTCGTGGTGTACCTAGCGTACGTCTCTGGCAGGCTGTCGGCGTTGCGGCTGCGACTGCCCGGCCGAACGGCGCCACCAACCTTCACCGCGTGATGTCCACCTCCGAGCCGGTCCGCCCGCCCCGACTGCCTACCCCAACCTGGTAACTGCCTCCAAGGTCGATCTCCTCAGACTACAGGGGGGACTGTCGATCCTCCTCTTCCTCCTCTGCGCCAAGCCCCGGGGTTCACCAACGCGTGCTGTAGGAAGCGCTCGGCGCGCTCGCGCGAAGAGTCGTCGTTGAGTTGATCCACAAGCTCGTGGAGTTGGCGTTTCGTCACCATGGTGTGCACTCCTCCTCACGCAGGCTAACACTAGCCCGCGACACTTACCCACCTGGCGTGGCCGCTACTCCGAGCTCGACTACGGGGGGGGGCCTGCGTGGGTCGCCTGCCAACCACTTGCGCGCATAGAATGGAGGCACTGGTAACGAGTGCAGGCCGAGAGTGGAGGCAGCCATGGCGTGGCAAGAACGGGTGACGCTCGATCCGGCGGTGCTAGACGGCAAGCCGGTCATCAAAGGAACCCGGCTCTCTGTCGAGTTCATCATTGAGCTGCTGGCGCAGGGGTGGTCACATCAGGAGGTTCTGGACAACTACCCGGGGATCACCGAGGACGACGTGCGAGCCTGCCTGCATTACGCCAGTGCAGCGCTTCAAGAGGCGAGCGTCTACCCCTTGGGCGCTTAGCACGTTAAGGTGCGGCTGCTCGCAGACGAGAACATTCCCGGCGCGGTCGTCGCCGCGCTGACCGGTGCCGGTCATGATGTTGTGTGGATCAGACAGACCACGCCGGGAGCATCCGATCCTGCGGTTCTTGAGATTCCCCGGGAGGGCGGTCGGATCCTGCTCTCCTTCGACAAGGACTTCGGTGAGCTCGTGTTCAAGCGACGACTCCCGGCACCGCCCGGCCTCATCCTGCTCAGGTTCACACCAGCCAGTCCCACCGAGGCAGCCGAGTTCGTGGTGGCTATGCTGCAACGACAGATCGACTAGGAAGGACACTTTCCCTCGGTGCAGCGTGACCAGATTCGCATGACGCCCATCTAGCAGCCCTCCTCACCAACCCACCCCGCGGTACACTAGACACCACACATCCCACCCCCAGGAGCCGCCGCCATGCCTGATGACGTCCGCCTGCCCGCCAACGTCCGCCCCACCCGCTACGACCTGACGCTGACCCCCGACCTGGAGGCCTTCACCTTCGAGGGTACGGTCGCCATCAGCGTCGAGCTGGCCGAGGCTATCGACGTCATCACGCTGCACGCGCTGGAACTGACCATCCACGAAGCGTCGGTTACCCAGGCCGACGGCGCGGTGCGCAAGGCCACGGTCAGCTTCAACGAGGACGCGGAGACCGCGACCCTCACGCTGGACAAGGTGGCTTTCGCTGGCGACGCCACTATCAACATCCGGTTCTCGGGCATCCTGAACGACCAGCTGCGCGGCTTCTATCGCAGCAGCTACACCGGGCCCGACGGCAAACCCCAGACCATGGCCACCACCCAGTTCGAGGCCACCGATGCCCGCCGCTGCCTGCCGTGCTGGGACGAGCCGGCGGTGAAGGCGACCTTTGTGGTCACGATGATCGCCCCCGAACACCTGACGGTGGTCTCCAATATGCCGATCGAGAGCACGACGCCTGCGGGGAGCGGCAAGAAGGCGGTGCGGTTCCAAGAGACGCCGAAGATGTCGACGTACCTGCTGGCCTTCGTGGTCGGCGATCTGGACCACGTGACCGCCACCGCCAGCAACGGCACGGTGGTAGGCGTGTATACCACCAAGGGCAAGGGCGAGCAGGGCCGCTTCGCGCTGGAGAACGGCGTGAAGATTCTGGAGTACATGAACGACTACTTCGGCATCCCCTACCCGCTGCCCAAGGTCGACCACATTGCCATTCCCGATTTCGCGGCCGGGGCCATGGAGAACTGGGGCTGCATCACCTATCGCGAGACCGCGCTGCTGTTCGACCCGGCCAACTCGGCGGCCGGCACCCGCCAGCGGATTCTGGAGGTGGTGGCCCACGAGATGGCGCACATGTGGTTCGGCGACCTGGTGACCATGGAGTGGTGGGACGACTTGTGGCTGAACGAGAGCTTTGCCACGTGGATGGGCGACAAGACGGTCGACCACATCTACCCCGACTGGAATATGTGGACCCAGTTCGTGTCGCACGGCACCAACTCCGGCCTGGCGCTCGACGGCCTGCGCAACTCGCACCCCATTGAGGTGGCGGTGAGCGATCCCGCCCAGATTCGCGAGCTGTTCGACGCCATCAGCTATCAGAAGGGCGGCGCGGTGCTGCGCATGCTGGAGGGCTGGCTGGGGCACGACATCTTCCGCGACGGCCTGCGCAGCTACCTGCGGGCGCACAGCTACGCCAATGCCCGGGGCCGCGACCTGTGGACGGCGCTGGGCGGGGCGTCGGGCGAGGCGGTGCCGGCGGTGATGGCGAGCTGGATCACCCAAACCGGCTACCCGGTGCTGCACGCTGAGGCGTCTGGCGACACGCTGAACCTGCGCCAAGAGCGCTTTCTGTATGACCACGTGACGAATCCGCAGCCGGACAGCACACTGTGGAAGATCCCGGTGCGCGCCGCCCGACAGGGCTCCGGCGCTCCGGCCGAGACGGTGATGGAGGCGGCCACGACCAACGTGGCGCTGCCGGGCTCCGGCTGGAGCAAGGTCAACGACGGCCAGACCGGCTTCTATCGCGTGAACTACACCGCCGACGAGTGGGTGCGCCTGACCGAGGCCGTGCGCCGTCAGGAGCTATCGCCGGTCGACCGGCTGGGCCTGCAGTCCGACGCGTGGGCGCTGGTGCGGGCCGGGTACTTGCCCGCCACCCAGTATCTGGGCCTGGCCGAGGCCTACGCCGGCGAGACCGACGCGACAGTGTGGGGCGAGGTGTCGTCGTGCCTGGCCAGCCTGGAGAACCTGATTCTGGCCGAGGACTTTCTGCCGAAGCTCGACGGATTCGGCCAGAAGCTGTTCTCGGGCATTCTGGCCAAGGTGGGCTGGGACGCCAAGCCCGGCGAGGGTCACCTCGACGCGATTCTTCGCAGCACGGTACTCGGCATGTCCACCGGCTACGGCGTGCCCGCCGCCATCGAGGAGGCGAAGCGCCGGTTCGACGGCTACATGAAGGATCCCGCCAGCCTGCACCCCGACCTGCGGGGCGTGGTGGTGGGCACCGTGGGCCAAGAGGGCGACGAGAACACCTACGAGATGCTGTGGGACCACTACAAACGGGCAGAACTGGCCGAGGAGAAGCTGCGGTTCCTGCGCTCGCTCACTCGCTTCAAGCAGCCGGAACTGCTGCAGCGCACCCTCGAGACGGCGCTGGGCCCCGACGTACGGCTGCAAGACTCGGTGATGGTGATGGGTGGCGTGGCGGGCAACCGCATCGGCCGCCCGCTGGCCTGGAAGTTCGTGCAAGACAACTGGGACGAGATCGACCGCCGCTACGGGTCGGGCGGGTTCGGCATCATGTCGCTGGTGGGCATGACCGGCGGCTTCACCACGCTGGACCGCGCCGCCGAGGTGGAGGGCTTCTTCGCCGAGCATCCGGCGCCCTCAGCCGCCCGCACCGTCCAGCAGAGCCTGGAGCGCATCCGCCTGTCGGCCGCGTGGCTCGACAAGAACCGCGCGCCGCTGGCGGAGTGGTTTGCGGGGCGATAGAGCGGTAGGGTTACGCGGGTAGCGCTGGGACGCCTGCCTGCACTACCCGAAACCAGGTGCGCTTGATGTCCTCTCCGTCTACTGAGGCAACGACGCTGTACATTCCCTGTTTTTCCAAGGGGAGGCCGACATCGAAGGCGAGTTGCGCGCGCTGAGGCTGCCCACGCACGAGACCAGGGGCACGGCCCACCTCAAAGGCCCCTCCGACCTCGCCAAGGAGTTGTCCATCCTCGTGCTCAATTCGTATCCGGAACTGATGCCCTGAATTGGTTTCGGTCCAAGGCACTTTGATTGCACAGGCAATGGCCAGCTTGTGCTGCACTGGGAGCGGGGCCGGAAGGGTGAGGACATCCCAACCACCGCCTAAGACATACAGCTTGCCATTGCTCACTTGCGCGCCGTCCGCCACGATGAGCCATTCGACGTCCAAACGTTCCTCTAGTTCCATTTGCTCCATACACGCCTCGAGTACCTGGACTTGGTAACTACAATACCACTACACTACGTAGTGTCAAACGATGGACAGTGATGGGCCCTAGGATCGACGGCTTCTACATCGACGATGTGAATGAGGAGA
>CAXNDA010000020.1:0-12351 GCA_964200875.1 Chloroflexota bacterium
CGCCCATGGGAAGCCGTCGACCAGCCGATCCCATGCGCTGCATTGCGGGCGCGGCCCTCCCTCGGCAGGCACGAGGCGCAGCGTGCCGGGGTCCAGCTCGATGTCGGGACACCGGCGGTCGAGGTCTACGTGAAGCGTGACGCGGCGCCCCTGCTCGATCTCGGCCTGGAAGGTATGGATGTCCGGTGGGCGGATGAACAGATAGCCAACCAGCAGGATGAGTACCAGCAGCACGACCGGTGAGAGCAGCGAGTAGAAGTTGGCCCAGATGATCTGCAATGACGCAGGAACCAGCGGCGGCACCACGAGCTGGGCGTGCTGTGGGGGCGGCGTCAAGGCGCCGGCCTGCGCCGCTACCCAGAAGTGGTAGCGCATCTCCGCGCCCATCCAGTGCCGTTTGGCCGCTACCGCTTTGATCGTTACCCGAGTAGCCTCGCCCGCGGGCACCGGCAACCCCTCGCCAGCCAGCGGCGGATCGTAGCTGAAGCGCACGCCTTCGCCCGTCGCCTTAAGCGTGAGCGTGGTAGCCGCATTCCCAGTGTTCTCGAAGTCGACGAAAAAGTCGGCGGACGCAGCGGCCTGTTCATCGGGGTAAAGGCTGAAAGCTGCTTGCTCGAAGGGGCGTAGGTGAAACTCGCCAGCCACCAGACCGCGTAGTGCCGGCTGGCCGCTGGTGGTAGCCAAGACACGGAAAGGGTAGGCACCGGCGTTGGCCGAAGCATCCCGCGGCGGCTGAATAAGCACGGACAACCGTTGCCGGGATTCCTGTGTCGGGGTTGATCCCGGAGGCGCATTCAGCAGATAGAGCGACGCCCAGCCGGAAGGCGTGGATCCGTCTGCCAGGATAATCCGATACCAGGACTCGGGGATGCCATCGATCTCGATGTGGAAGCGCTCGACCCGGCCCGTATGGTTGGCCACGGTCACGTTGATCTGCTGGGCCTCGCCAGGAGCGATGGTGAACTCCGGGGTGTCGAGCTGCACCACGATGACGTCGGGCGCTGCCAACGCGACGCGGTGCAGGGTCAGCTTGACCTCGCCCACCTCAAGGATGTCCTCGTCGTCGAGCAGCGCCTCCTGTCCGGGCAGCAGGCGCATGCCGTTCACGCGGGTGATGTTCAGCGTGTTGGGAACCACCTGGACCGCCCACCCACCCGCGCGCTGTGTGAGGAGCAAGTGCTCTCGCGAAACGGTACGCGCGTCGAACTCCTGCGCAAGATCGACGTCAGGGGGCTGTCCGCCCTCGCTGGAGCGGCGCCCGAGCAGCAGGGGGCGATCGCCCTGGGGCGTCAGCCGGTAGACGGCTTCGAGGGTGCGTAGCTCGTCGACGAAACTGGGGTCGGGCGCGGGCGTACCGCCTTCGGCTCTTACGACCATAGCGGGCCCTTGGGCGTCGAGGGATGGATCACGGCTCGAGCACCTCGAAGGGGTGGCATCGCTGACGGCCGTAAGCGGCGAGGTTTACGCCCAACTCCAGGTAGCCACGGATAGCCTCACGTTCGAGGGGAGCGGCGGTTGAGCCGCCCTGCCAGCACAGCCCGAGGTCGATGGTGGAGGTGACGAAGCCCTCGTGCTCTTCAAGGGCCGGCTCGCCTTCCGGGGTGAGCGGACTGGCGGTGAAGAGGTGACGGCTATCGAGGAGCGGGTGGCCGCGCAACACCGGCGTGGGATTTCGGCCCAGTTGGGTAGCGAGGTTTCGCACCGACTGGGTGAAGGCCGGGTTTTGCTGGGGCGAACAGCGATCGGCCAACAGCACGCCTCCACCCGCGAGGAAGTCGCGCAAGGGCGCGAGGTCAGCCTCCGCGACGGTGAAGGGCATGCTGTCGGCCAGGTAGAGCAGGGCAAGCTGTGGCAGCGCTTCGCCGAGGGCAAAGGCGCCTGCCAGACGCGCCCGGTAAGGGGCCGTGCCTGAGATGGCGCGGCTGAGCTGCTGCAAGCCCAGGGCGTTGGGCGCCGGCGCACCCATCACCCGTGGCCCCGGCTGAAGGCTGCCGATCACGATATCCCGCGGAGCGCGTACCTGCAGGCCGGCCCGGTAGCGCTGGTCGAGTTCGGCGACGCCTGGGGAGCGAAGGTCTTGGGCGTTGCGCATGAACCCCGGGCCGATGATCCGGGCTAATTCGATGGCGGGCGGCGCGGGGTGAGCGGCTTCGACGGTGAGGGTGTAGCTCTCCCGGGAGCGCGAGTAGTCCTCGGCGCCCTGCCAGGCCGGCTGCGGCTGTTCGGGGTGCTCAATCCAGCGGAGGGTGACATAATGTGTGCCCTCCGGCAGGGCACCTGAGGAAATGGCATGAACCGTTGGCACGATAACTAAGCGGCCCAGTGCATCCAGTGCGATACCCGGTTGCACCAGTAGGCCGCCCGGCGTCGCCGGATCAGTGTGGACATGCAGCCCTTGGGCAATGCCCCAGCCGTGGGCTGCTCTGCGGTCAAGGGCGGCGGACTGGCGATGATACTCGTGAGCGTCGCGCCAAGTTGCATCGTCGATCATCATGCCGAAGAAGGGCGTGACCCGGGTGAGCGAGGTTGGCGTCAGCGCCGCCACGGCATCCTCCAACCCAAGCGCGAGTGAGGGGCGAGGCTGGCGGGCAGCAGGCGCAACAAAGGTCAAGAAAACGTCGCCCAGGCGGATACGGGCACCATCGTTCAGACGGCGCGTCTGTTGCGGTTCCAACGGCAGGTCGTCGACCCACGCTGGATTCGAGGCTTCGGGTTGCAGATCGAGGTACCAGACGCCTTCTCGCTGACTCAGGGCCGCGTGCCGGCGCGACACCGTGCGCCCACCCGCCGCTGGGTGAAGGTCAACGACCGTGACGCCCTCGCCGGGCTCAGCCGTTCCTCGCCCCAAGATGCATCCGGCCGCTGGAATTTCGATGACCACACCGTCGCTGGTTAGGAGACTAGGCATCTTGGCCTCCGGGTAGTGGCACACAGTGGAGGGTGTGTTGCACCCAGGCCGGTTTGTGTGTCGCCAGCACACGATCGGCTTCCTGCAGGCTGGGCGTTTGCCCTGGGGGCGGCGTGAGCGTGACCGACAGCAGATGCGGTGCGGCGAAAAGCCCACCATAAACGGCGATGGCAAGCAGAGCCGCGACTTTGTGTACGTGAAGGACTTGGCCGCGGTGAACATCGCGGCGTTGTTCAAGGACGGGATTTCGCATGCGGTGTTGAACGTCGGAACGGGTCGAGTGGCGACCATCGTAGAACTGTACAAGCAGCTGTGCCAGTTGCAGGGCGTGCCAGCGGAGATGGCTTTCGGGCCGGCGCGGCAGGGCGATATTCGTCACTCTCGTGCAGACGTTACCCAACTGGGGCGGGTGCTTGGCTACGTGCCCAATACGTCGCTCACGCTGGGACTGAGCTTGAGCATGAAGGCGATGCTGGAAGAAATGAACGAGCGCGCTGAGGCCACGGAGGCTGCTCCGCTTGGCAGGTTGGCCCTGCAAACTGCTCGTTAGGTAGCGCAGACTGAATAAAGAAACGCCTCACTCGTCAGAGTGAGGCGTTTCTTGTTTGTGAGACGGGATGTGGGTGCTGGAGTGCCCCGAGGGGTTATTGCCGCAATGTGGCGCGAAAGGAGCGGGCCATTGCTGGCCCGCCCCCCCCCGAGAACACGCTCACTCCCGTGGCGCCTGTGCGCCTACCGGCAGGGCTCCCGCCAGGCATCCAAGCTCAGGCGTTTGCGACTGGCGTTGAAGTTCTTGGCGTTGGCGATCGAGCAGAAGGTCGAGGTCGGGGTGTCGTACTCGATGATGAACACGGCCTTGCCCGCCTGTATGAAGGGCAATAGCATGTCGCACTCGTTGTAGGAGAAGCACTCCTCGTTGATGGAGAAGTCGAAGTACGCCACCAGGTCCTTGATCTGCTCCAGGTCGTTCTTCAAGCCCGCCGAGAGGCCGCGAGCATGGGCGGCATTCGCCAGATAGCGATTGTAGTTGAGCTGGTCGGCATAGGTCAGGGCGAAGCCGCTGCCGCTGTGCAGGTAGGTGTCGACGTTGTCGAAGTCCACGCTATCGAAGCCCTTGGCTTTGCACAGGTCGAGGCGCTTTTCCATGATGGGGCCCAGCAGGTCGATCCGGCGGATGTCCAGGTAGTTCTCGCCCGCCCAGCCGTTGCTGTTGCCCTTGACCACTGCCGGGAACTGCGCGGCATCGGGCCGCCAGTCCTCCCAACTGCCCGCACTCATGTAGCAGATCAGGCGTGCGCCCTTGCTCTTCAGCGTCGCAATGGTGGAGGCGGAGGTGTCGAAGAGGTCGATATCAAAGACCTGCGCTGGCACTGAAGTATCGAGCGTGCCGGTGAACTGAATGTGCCAGTTGGTCTGCAACGCTGGCCGCCAGATGCTTGAGGGCGGAGTGCTGGTGGGCGGCACAACGGTCGGCGTTTTGGTGGGCGGCACGCTGGTTGGGGTAAAGGTTGGCGGCACGCTGGTGGGCGGTACGCTGGTTGGGGTATAGGTCGGCGGTACGCTGGTGGGCGCCGTTGGGGGCGTGGCGGTTTTCACTGGCGTTTGGGTGGGGGCTGCAACGGTGGGTGCCACCGCAGGTGTTTTGGTGGGAACCGGTGTTTTGGTTGGGAATTTCCTGCCAAGCCAAGCTTGCCACCAGGCGAGGCCACTAGGGCTGGTTACTGCACTCGTCTCCACCGACACCTCGGTGTTGGCGCCCTCGGCCGGCTTCGTCCGGCGTCCGCGTTCGCCCTGAGGCACCGGGGTCACCGCATCGCTGATGGTTTGCCCCACCTGTATGCCTGCGGGGTCTGCCGCGGCGTAGGAGGCGTCGGTTTCCTGGTGCACGCTCACGAGTGCCAGCAGTGCAAGGGCCACTGTCGGGGCAGTCCATCTCAGAGTTGATTTCAAGGCCATCCTCCGGCTTCTGCTTGGTCTTGGGCAGGAACCCTTGGATGAGTCTGCGACTCGGTGGGTCTTCCTGCTCCTGGGACAGCATGTCATGGGGGATGGCTCAGGCGTGTCCGCTGGCGGCAGGAAGCGCTGCTCGGTCAGCAGGGGGAGTGGCGGTTGAGGTGGGTGTGGGGTCGATCACACACTAGGCGCAAGAGTGCCTGCAACGGATGCGCTGCCCGCGCGCTGGCCTAGGTTCCGACGGTTCTTGGTGCGAGAGGTGCGGCCGGCTAGAGCCCTTTGATCCGCAGGTACGCGCCGCTGCCAACGGCGACGACGAGGATCGTGCCGAGGGCGAGCAGCAGCGCTGGCCCGGGGTCTTCAGCCGCGGGAGGTGCTGCCGCTGCGGCTGAGCGAGGAGTGGCCGTGGTGGTGGCTGTGGTCGACGCCGCGCCGCGCGTCGGCTGTGCGGCAACCGCAGTCGGTGTGAGACTCAGCGCCGCGAAGGTGGGGAGAACCGGGAAGATGATGCCGGGTGGCAGCGTGATGGTGCCGGCAGGGATGGCCGCGGGGGTTGCCGGCGGCCTTGTGGGCTGGCTGGTGGGTGCTCCGTCTCCCTGCGGGGGCGTGGTGGGCGTGGCAATTGGCGTGGGGGTGAGCACGGTGGCGGCCGTCGGCGCTGTTATAACCGTTGGGGTTACTGCATCGCCAACACTGGCCGGCGTTGAGGTATTCACCGGCGTTGGCGTTGGCGTTGGCGTTGCCGCAGCCGGGGTTGCGGTTGCGGCGGCCGGGCTCGTCGCCGTGGGTACTGCAGTGGCCGAGGCTGCCGGGGTCACGGTGACGGTCTCAGCTGCCCGATTGGCGACCGCCTCAAGCGTGTTCACCACCCTTGGGTTGGCCGCCTGAGCAGAAGGCGTGGAGGCGGTAGCAAGAAGCAGGCCACAACTCAGGACGGCTGCCGCACTCGAGGTGAGGCGTCGCAATTGTGCAAGGGGGTGCAGAGACATCCTAGCGATCGTAGTGCTGGGTCGCCATTAGCGCAATGCGTCAAAGATGGTGCTGGCCGTGGTGCGCATCATGCTCAGGTAGCTGCCGGTTGCCGAGCCCGGCTGTCCCAATGAATCGGTGTGCAAACCGGTGACCAGCTTCACGCCCGCCTCCTCTGAGATGCGCTTGGCCAAACGAGCATCCAGAATGGTCTCGCCGAAGATTGCGGGCGCCCTGAGTTGCTTGATATCCCCCACCAGCTTTGCGAGTTCGGCCGCTGTGGGTTCTCGAGTCGTACTTACCCCTGGGATGACGCTCCCGACGATCCGGAACCCGTACGCACTGCCGAAGTAGCCAAGCGACTCATGGGCAGTGACCAGCAAACGGCGTTCCGCGGGCACTGCGGCTGCGGCTTGCGTGATCCATGCGTGGAGGTCGTCCAGTTGGCGCTCGAATGCGTTGGCGTTCCGGACTAGGGCTTCGCGAGCCGCCGGCGTGCGTGCGGCCAAGCGATCGACGATGACCGGGAGTATGCGCTTCACTTCGCGCGGGTCGAGCCAGAAGTGAGGGTCGGCGGCCCCCGGCTGGTGTGATTCGCCCTCGCCCTCGTCTTCATCATCGTGGAGACTGCCGCTGGAGGGGATGGTCTTGACGTAGTCCCCCAGCATGACCATGCGTGTGGAGTCCACCGACGCTGATTTCAGGAGCTTCTTAAGCCACGCTTGCTCATAGTCGAGTCCTATGGTGAACACCAGGTCTGCGTCGGCCACAGCGGCAACATCGCGCGGGCCGGGTGTGTAGGCGTGGGGGTCACTGCCACGCGGGATGAGGCTCTTAACCGCGAACGTGTCGCCGGCCACCTGCTGAATCAAGTCGGCGGCGATGTTGCTGGTAGCGATGATCTGCGTGCCTGTCGAAGCGTTGGCGTTTCCCCCGCCCTCCGTTCCTGCACTGCATGCCGCCAGCACTGCAGCGAGGCTGCAGAAGACACCGAGGATCAGCCATCGAGAGACTTGGTGCGCGTACTGCATAAATGATACTACCTCTCAATATGGTCTAGGCGCCATGCTAGCAGATGCGGTAATGCGCCGTCAACAGGGTCATCTGGTATGCTGTACCTCGTGATCGGTGAGAGTCTAAAGAGAGGTTATCTCAACGGCGTGAACAGCCAGCTACCAGGCGCAGCACTCACGGTGCAGGATGTAAGCGTGGTTTACGACGGCCAGGCCGCGCTGCACCATGTGACCTTCGAGGTGGCCCGCGGCCAACTGGTGGGTGTGCTCGGCCCGAATGGTGCCGGCAAAAGCACCCTGCTGAACGTCATCACTGGCTTGGAGCGCCCCTCCATGGGCAGTGTGCTGGTGTATGGACACCCACCCGAGGATGCCAAGCGCTTGGTCGCCTACGTGCCGCAGCACGAGCGGGTGAACTGGCGGTTTCCCATGACCGCGTACGACCTGGTGATGATGGGCCGTTGCACCGTGCTGGGGCTGTTCCGGCGGCCCTCCCGCCTCGATCGGGAAAGGGTGCTGGAGTGCCTGGAGCGGGTGGGGCTGACCCACTTGAGCAAGGCTTCGGTAGGCACGTTGTCGGGCGGAGAGCGCCAGCGGGCCTTCGTGGCGCGAGCACTGGCGCAGGAGGCCGAGTTGGTGTTGCTGGACGAGGCCTTCAGCGGCGTCGACGTTGGCTCGCAAGAGTCGCTGGTGGAAATACTGCTCGGGCTGCGCAACGAGGGGAAAACGATTGTGTTGGTGACGCACGACCTCACCGGCCTGGCGCGGCGCTTTGACGCGTGCTTGTGTCTGAACCACCACGTGTGCGCCTATGGGCCTCCCGGCGTCACCCTGACACCAGAGTTACTGCGAGAGCTGTACGGCGCTCACGTTGGCCTCTTCGCCGGGGGAATCTGATGGAAGCGCTTTGGGACGCGCTGTTGGAGCCTTTCCGCTTCAGCTTCATGCTGCGGGCGCTGGCGGTCGCGGTGCTGGTCGGAGTGATGTGCCCGCTGCTGGGAGGGTACGTGATCACGCGTGGTCTGGCGTTCATGAGCGATGGTCTCGCTCACGCCGTCATGCCGGGACTCATTGTCGGCTTTCTGCTGGGCATCAACCCGCTGCTCGGCGCGCTGCCGATAGCGGTAGCCATGGCGGTGACCGTCGGCGCCATCGAGCGGCGTACCGGCGTGAGTGCCGACACCGCCATCGGCATCATGTTCGCCGGAAGCTTTGCGCTCGGCCTCGTCTTGCTGAAGTTGACGCCCGCGCTGCCGGTGAGCGTGGAGGACCTGCTGTTGGGGCAGATCCTGGGAGTATCGGCCGAAGACGTGTGGATCACCGGAGGACTGGCGGTGGTGGTGCTGGCAACGCTCACCCTGCTGCACAAAGAGCTGGTGTTCGTAAGCTTTGACCCAGTTGGCGCGCAGGTGGCAGGGCTGAAGACCACCTGGCTGGACCATGTGCTCTTTGTCTTGTTGGCGGTGGTGGTCGTGCTGACGCTGCAGGCGGTGGGCACCATTCTGGTGATGGCAATGCTGGTGGTGCCGGCCGCCACGGCGTACCAGGTGGTGCGCAGCTTCGTGCCCATGCTGCTGCTCAGCGTGGGGCTGGGTGTGCTTGCCGCGGTCGCCGGACTCTACTCGTCGTTCTACCTGAACCTGCCGTCAGGGCCGGCGATGACGTTGATAGCCACAGCGCTCTTCATGCTGGTGACCTTTGGGGCGCGCGCCCGTAGCCGCCGCTAAATCGTGAGCCTGCTGTAGAGGCTCCTGGCGTTGCCCTCGTATATCGCCGCCTTGTCCTCCGCCGTTAGCCAGGGGATGGCCTCGATCATGGGCTTGATGTCGTTCAGCGATCGGCCGGTCTCGGGGTCTTTGGCCGAACCGTTCGCCGGCTTGTCGCTGCCGAACAGGCACTGATCGACGCCCACCACCTTGAACAGCAACTCCAGCGACTCGATGTTGTAGAGCACCGTGTCGTAGTACAGCCGCTTCATGCTTATGTCGAAGCTCTCGGTGTTGCCGCCGCGTGCGCCCTCGTTCAGCCGGAAGGCGCGGGCCCGTCCCACCTGGTAGGGCAGGTAGCCGCCGCCGTGGCCGATGATGAGCTTGAGGTTCGGGAAGTCTTGCAGCACGTGGGAGCGCAGGACACCGAAGGCCGCCACCGTCTCCTCGGTGCAGAAGTAGCCCAGCTCCGGCTCACGGGAGAAGCGGAAGGGACCGCCGTGCACCAGGCCCGGCACGTCCAGCTCCACCATCTTCTCGTACAGCGGATACCAGTACTCGTCGCCCATATGGGGCACTTCGCTGCCGCCTTCACCGGGGTCGGGGTTGATCTTGCAGCCCACGAACCCTAACTCCTTCACGCAGCGCTCCAGCTCCTCCACACAGAACTTCGGGCTCATATGCGGCACCTGCGGTAGTCCGGCCACGCCTCGAAACGCCTCGGGGTGCAGGCGCACGCACTGGGCAATCATGTCGTTCACGGTTTGGGTGATGGTGACTACGGCAGCCTCGCGCCGTTCGGCGTTGGGTATGGCCCATGGCCTGGGCGAGGCGATCTGGAGGTCGGTGCCCACGCCGCGCACCTCTTCCAGGTGGGGGGCAAGGCTCTGTTCCACCAGTTCGTCGGAGAATTGTGGGCGCTGTGGCCGCATGGGGCCGGTGCTGGCAGCCAGTTCGCGGGTGAACTTGTACAGCTCGGCGGGGCCGGTGATGTGGGCGTGGGCGTCGATGATCATGGTGACTCGCTCGCTGGTTGATGCACGCAGGATAGGCCTGGGCTGGGGCGAAGGCAAGGTGGTGAGGTGCGGGCGGGGAGCACGCTGGCTCAGGGGCCAGGGACTCTGGCGGGTTGGCCTTCGGAGTCTGTCTCACAACCTCCCCGCCACCCGCCCGCGGCCTACGGATTGAGGTTGAAGTGCCCTCCCACCCACCCACGTACGTCTATGAGGGCTGCCGCCCTCAAACTCCCGCCGGACTTGCGCGGGCTGACGGCGAGTTCTGAGACAGACTCTTCGAGAATGCAGCGGCGGGGGAGCCGGATCCGCCGGCTAAAGCCAGTCGGCGCCTCAAAGGGGGCAGCCATCGCGTGAGGTGCTGCGTGACTTTAGCCCGCAGGCTAGTTTCCCCCCAAGGCCACGATGGGGTGAGACTGCTGCCAACTGACCGGGATCCGGCACGCTGTCCCCAGACCTCGTCTTGCTATCACTCCAGATACCTTCCTATCTCAAACGCATGACCTGTCCCGCTTGACATAGTAGTACATACGTTCTATCATCGCGCACACCTACCCTGATACGAGGTGCGCGTTGCCTGGTTTGCCGGCAGGTTGGCCCGATGTAACCGTGTGCTGCGTGTGGTTGCCGCTGCTGCCGCTGCGCGTGGCCGTGCTGCAGCACCCGGAGTGGGATGGGTTGCCGTTGGTGCTGGGCGGCGCCCCCGGCGAACGCAAGGTGGTGCAATGCTGCTCGCCGGAAGCTGAGCGGGCAGGACTGCAGCCGGGCCTGCCGCTGCGAGAGGTGCTGGCTCGGTGTGCTGATGCCGTGGTGGTGCAGCCGGACCCCGAGGCCGAGGCAATGGCCCTGAAGCAGGTCATCGAAGGGCTGCAGTTGGTGAGCCCCGATGTCGAGGTGCAAAGCGAGCACTTGTACGTCAACTTGCGGGGGCTGCGCGCCCTTCATCATGGCGAGCTGGCGCTGCTGGACCGGGCGTTGCGTGCCGCCGTGCCACTGATGCTGCAGCCCCGCATCGGCATGGCGGGGAACAAGTTTACGGCGCGAGCAGCGGCCGAAGCAGCAGCGCCACGTGGGACACAGGTTGTGCCGGCTGGCGATACAGTAGGCTTTTTAGCGGCATTGCCGGTGGCGCTGTTGCCGCTGAGCACGGCGACGCTACAGCGCATGGACGTGCTGGGCCTGCGCACTATCGGCGAGTTGGCCGCGTTGCCGTTCTCGGCGGTGCAGGCCGAATTCGGGAAGGCAGGCGCTCGCGCATGGCGGCTGGCTCACGGCCAAGATGACGAGCCGGTGCTGCCGTATCAGGTGAAACCAACCGTTGCAGCAGGCATCACGTTGGATGACCCGCTGTCCAGCATCGAGGGCTTTCACACCGCACTGCGCATGGTGCTGGGGCGGGCATTTGGCGACCCCAGCCTGCACAACCGGTCGGTCCGCAGGGTGCGGTTGAGCGCGCAGCTCAGCACCGGCGCTTCGTGGGAACAGCTGTTGGTGTTCAAGGGGGCGCTGATGGGGCGCGATGCGGTGTTTCGGGCGCTGAAAGACAAGCTGGAGGTGCCCAATGCACTGCCGCCCGCGCCCTTCGAGACGCTGGCAGCCGAGCTGACCGACCTGGGCGCTGAGACAGGGAAGCAGCCCAGCATCTTCGCCAAGAACGTTCAGCAGGAGCAGCAATTGGCCGAGGCAACCCGGCAACTGCAAACCCGCTACCAAACACCGCCGGTGTATCACGCAGTGGAGGTGGAGCCATGGTCACGAATACCAGAAAGGCGCTGGGCGCTCATGCCCTTCGACCCCTAGGTGTCCCCAACGCGCTTACGGTGGAGGCCGGCACACACGGCCAACCCCGCAGTGTGCAGAAGCCGGCCTGGAATGCGCCGCGCCGAGTGCTCGGCATACAGGATGCCTGGCGGATCGACGACGAGTGGTGGCGCGACCGGCCGATCGCTCGCCGCTACTTCTGCGTGCAGATGGAGGGCGATCTCTTGGTGACGCTGTACCACGACTTGGCAATTGATGCCTGGTTCGAGCAGCGGGGATAGACCACGCCACTTAAGGATCAGTTTTTGCGATTCAAACTCGCCTCAGCCTGGTCAGTGGCGCCACCGTGCACGACGATCCTGGGGCCCGCCGTTCACGGCGGCGCTGGCGCCACCAACGCTATCCCTGGGTCTGAACCGTTACGGGGCGCGATGAACACGTCTCCCTGTAGAGGTACCGTCCCAATGACTCCTTACGCCGAACTGCACCTCTACACTCAAGTTTCGTTCGTGGTGAGCTCGTCGAACCACCGCACCTGTTGTCCTTCGACAAGCTCAGGACGAACGGAATCGCCCACCCAATGACCGCCGTATATACCGAGCTGCACCTCCATACCTGCTACTCCTTCCTCGAAGGCGCATCCTCGACCGACGAGCTGGTGCACACTGCCGTCGCCCACGGGTACACTGCGCTGGCCATTACCGACCACGATGGTCTGCACGGCGCGATGGAGTTTGCCCAAGCGTGTGCTGCCGCCGGTCTGCAGCCCATCACTGGGGTGGAACTGACCCTGCGGCATGGCTTGCTCGACGCAGACTCGGGCCCGGTGCACCTGACGCTGCTGGCCGAGACCGCGCAGGGGTACGCCAACCTGTGCCGCCTGGTGACCGAGGCGCACCGGACCAGCGCCAAAGGTGCGATTACCCTCGACCCCGCGTTCCTGACGGGGCACACAGCCGGCATCATCGCGCTGTCGGGTTGCCATAACGGTGAAGTCTCACGGCTGCTCGACGCCGGCCGGGACGCCG
>CAXNDA010000021.1:0-12207 GCA_964200875.1 Chloroflexota bacterium
CCGCATACGCCGTGCAGGGGATGGTGAAGCCGGGCGGCGCCGAGGCGATGGACTGGGGCTTTCTGGCGACGCTGCCCATCGCATTCTTGGTGGCGGGCACTGGCGGTTACCTGCTGGAGCGCACCCTGATCCGTCACCTCTACGGCCGCCCGCTCGACACGCTGCTGGCGACCTGGGGGGTTGGACTCATGCTGCAGCAACTGGCGCGCTCGATCTTCGGCGCACCGAATGTGCAGGTGATAGCCCCCACCTGGCTGGCGGGAGGCATCTCGCTGGCGCCCGACTTGGTGTTGCCGACCAAGCGCATCTTCATTGTGGCGCTGGTAGCGCTGTGTGTGTTCGGCATCTATCTCTTCCTGAACCGCACCTCCAGCGGGCGGCGGCTGCGGGCCGTGATGCAGAACCGCGACATGGCCGCCTCGCTGGGCGTCGCCACGCGGCGAGTCGACAGCCTGACGTTTGCGCTGGGTTCGGCGCTGGCAGGTGTGGCCGGCTGCGCCCTGACGCTGATCGGGCCGATTGGACCGTCGCTGGGCATGAACTACATTGTCGACGCGTTCATGGTGGTCATCTTCGGCGGCGTTGGGCAACTGATGGGGACGGTGATTGCGGCGCTGGGCATCGGTTCGCTGAATGTGGCCTTCGAGCTGGGCAGCACCGCAGTGGTGGGCAAGGTAATGGTGTTCGCCATGGTGATTCTCTTCTTGCAGTGGCGGCCCCGCGGCCTGCTTGCCCTGCGCACCCGCTGAGCGGACTACTTCATCTGAGGATCGATCTGTGAAAGCAACCTCCGCTATGACTGAACCGGCTACAGGCCTGCGAGGCGGGCTGACGGCGGGCGGCAGCCGTGGTCGCACGCTGTTGCGCCTGATACCGTTCGCCCTGGTGCTGGCCGCCCTGCTGTTAGCCCCCACCTACCTGATGGACTTCCGGCTGTCCTTGCTGGCCAAGTTCCTCACCTATGCCATGGTGGCGCTGGCCATCGACCTGGTGTGGGGCTACGGCGGCATGCTGAGTCTGGGGCATGGGGTGTTCTTTGGCTTGGGCGGCTATGCGATGGCCATGTACCTGAAGCAGGAGGCCGCGCCGGGCGTGCTGCCAGACTTCATGTCTTGGAGTGGCCTGACGGAGTTGCCGTTCTTCTGGGCGCCGTTCGCCAGCCCGTGGTTCGCGGTGCCGATGGTGGCAATCATCCCGGCGGTGGTGGCTGCTGGTATCGGCTGGCTGGTGTTTCACAGCCGCATCACGGGCGTCTACTTCTCGCTGATCACCCAGGCGTTGGCCCTGATTATCAGCATTCTGTTCATTGGCCAGCAGCCCTTCACCGGCGGCACCAACGGTCTCACCAACTTCTCCACGATTTTCGGGCTGCCGTTGATTCTCGACGAAACTCGTCTGGGGCTGTACTACGCAACCGTGGCTGCCCTGGTGGTGACCTATCTTCTCTGTCGGGGCATGGTCTCGTCGCGGTTCGGTCACCTGCTGGTGGCGCTGCGGGATGATGAGAATCGCGTGCGGTTCTTCGGCTACAACCCTGTGGCGCTCAAGACCTTCGTGTTCGCGGTATCGGCCGCTATGTCGGGAGTAGCGGGAGCGCTGTTTGCGGCGCAGGTCGGCATCATCTCACCTGCCATGATGGGCATCGTGCCGTCGATCGAGATGGTGGTGTGGGTGGCGGTGGGTGGCCGCGGTTCGCTGGTGGGCGCTGTCATCGGGGCCGTACTGGTGAGCAGCGCCAAGAGCGGGTTCAGCGAGGCGTTCCCGGACATTTGGCAGTACTTCTTCGGCGCACTGTTCGTAGGCTCGGTGCTGTTGTTCCCGCAGGGCCTGGTGGGCGCCGTGCAGGCGCTTATGGCTCGCGGCCGGCAGTATCTCGCGCGCCCGCAGGGGGCCTAGCATGCCCGGCAGCATGATCTTGGTGTTGCAGAACGTGTCGGTGGCCTTCGACGGCTTCACCGTGTTGAACGGCCTCACCTTTACCATGGACTACGGGGAGCTGCGCTTCTTGATCGGGCCCAACGGCGCCGGTAAGACCACACTGCTGGACATTATTACGGGCAAGACCCGGCCCGACGCTGGGAACGTCACCTTCGACTACTCCGGTGATGCGGTGAACGTGCTGAACCATCAGGAGCACGACCTCGTACGCCTTGGCATTGGCCGCAAGTTTCAGACGCCTGCGGTGTTCCCCAGCCTCACGGTGTTCGAGAATGTGCAGGTGGCGGCCTGCTTCCGCCGCTCCAAGCCGTCGTTCTTCCGGGCCATCGGCAAGGGCGACTATGACGCCGTGATGACGACGTTGGAGCAGGTGGGGCTGCTGGACCGGGCCGATGTGGTGGCCGGCACCCTTTCGCACGGCGAGAAGCAGTGGCTGGAGATCAGTATGCTGTTGGTGCAGCAACCCAAGCTGCTGCTGCTGGACGAACCGGTGGCTGGCATGACCCGGCGCGAACGCGACCGCACCGGCGAGCTGCTCCAGACCATCGGCAAGGACCGCAGCGTGTTGGTGGTTGAGCACGACATGGAGTTCGTGCGGAACTTCGCCCAGACGGTCACCGTGCTGCACCTGGGGAAGGTGCTGGCTGAGGGACCGATGGAGACCATTCAACAGGACCCGGCGGTGATCGAGGCCTACCTGGGCCATAACAAAGCCCGCGAACTCCAGGAAACCACTCCAGCCCCGTAACGAGGGACAACATGCTTGCAGTCCAGAATCTCTCTGTCGCCTACGGTCAGAGCCAGGTGCTCTATAACGTCGATTTGGACGTGCCTTCGGGGCAGGTCGTCTCGCTGATGGGGCGCAACGGTGTGGGGAAGACCACCTTCATGAAGTCGGTGATGGGCCTCATGCGGCTCAAAGAGGGCAGCGTCAGCCTCGACGGTAAAGACGTGACCAAGAAGGCGCCCTACGAGCGGGCGCGGGCCGGCGTCGGCTACGTGCCCCAGGGGCGCGGCATCTTCCCCTACCTTTCGGTGCACGAGAACCTGCTGATGGGGCTGGAGTCGGCGACGGCGGCGCAACGTACGGCTGGAGCTGTTGAGCAACAGTACGAGCAGTTCCCGGCGCTGCGTACGTACCGCAACAAGGTGGCCGGGACGCTGAGCGGCGGTCAGCAGCAGCAACTCTCGTTCGCCCGCGCCTTGGTGCGCCGTCCCACGCTGTTGCTGTTGGACGAGCCTACCGAAGGCATCCAGCCGTCGATCGTCGACGAGATTCAGCAGCTTATCCGGCGGCTGCGCCAGGGTCACACCACCACCACCGCCGGGGCCCTTATCGCCGGAGTCGTGGAGGCCCACGGCGGCCACGTGGCCATGGATGAGGAGACGACCCAGTCGATGGCCATTCTGCTGGTGGAGCAGTTTCTGGATTTCGCCATGAGCGTTTCGGACTACTGCTACGTCATGGAAAAAGGCTCTATAGTGGCCCAGGGTGCGGTGGGAGAACTGCACCAGGACCAGATCCGCGAGTATCTCGCACTCTAAGGTTGGAGCACGCAGATGATGCTGACCCCTCGGGAGGTCGACAAGCTGATGGTGTTCGTAGCGGCAGATGTTGCGCGGCGCCGCAAAGCGCGCGGCCTGAAGTTGAACGTGCCGGAGTCGGTAGCGCTGATAACCGAGGCGCTCATCGAAGGCGCTCGGGATGGCCTTTCGGTGCCCGAGGTGATGGCGTTGGGCCGCACCGTGCTGCGCCGCGACGAGGTGATGGAGAGTGTGCCCGAGCTGGTGACGCTGGTACAGGTGGAGGCCACCTTTCCCGATGGCACCAAGCTGGTGAGCTGCCACGACCCCATTGTGTAAGGCGGTAACAGACGAAAGGACACATAGCGCTGTAGTCGGACGGGGGTGCTGGTGTCATGCCGACGTAAGGAGGCATCCCTTCGCGCCCGGATCGCGGCGACAGTCGGGTCAAAGATCGGTGAGTCTCGGTCCGCTCACCCTGAGGCTCTCGAAGCATGTCCTGAGCCACGCCGAAGGGGGCGAGCGGAGAACCAGCGACCGGGACCTGATGTCCGCTCGTGCTTCGAGAGCCTCAGCATAAGCGGGGGCAAAGGTCGACGTCGGACTGCAGCGGGCTACTTTCGTACAACTGATAACTCGCACCATTTGGAGTGACTGCCGTCCTGCAATCCCACGGCACAAGAACTAGGACCTATCTATGAGCAACGAAACCTACCACTACCTCCTCGCCACCGAGCCCATCGAGATCAACGCCGGCCGCCCCACTGCCGCAGTGACGGTGACCAATACCGGCGACCGCGCGATTCAGGTTGGGTCGCACTTTCACTTCTTCGAGGTCAATCGGAAGCTGCGATTCCCGCGTCATGTGGCTTACGGCATGCGGCTGGACATCGCCGCCGGCACCGCGGTGCGCTTTGAGCCGGGCGACACCAAGTCCGTCGCGCTGGTGGCGATTGGCGGCACGCGGGAGGTCACCGGGCTCAACGGCCTGGTGAATGGGCCCCTGGATGCAGCGGGCGCGCGTGAAGCGGCACTGAGTCTGGCGGCCGAGCGTGGCTTCGCCGGCGCGGGGGAGGCCTAAATGGCTCGCCTCAGCCGCCGCCAGTACGCCGAACTCTACGGCCCGACCACCGGCGATCGGTTCCGCTTAGCCGACACCGACCTGGTGTGTCAGGTGGAGCGTGACCTGCTGACCTATGGCGATGAACTGGTGTTCGGCGGCGGGAAAACGGCCCGTGACGGGATGGGCCAAGCCTCGAACATCCGGAACTCGGCCGGCGCCCTGGACTTGGTGATCACCAACGCCATCATCATGGACCCAGTGCTGGGCATCGTGAAGGCTGATATCGGCGTGAAGAACGGGTTGATCGCCGGCATCGGCAAGTCGGGTAACCCGGGAGTGATGGATGGCGTTGACCCCAGGCTGATTGTGGGGCCCGGCACCGAGGTCATCGCAGGCGAGCATTTGATTGCCACGCCCGGCGGCATCGATACCCACATTCACATGATTGCGCCCCAGCAGGTGTACGATGCGCTATCCAACGGCATTACCACCATGCTGGGCGGCGGCACTGGGCCCGCCGACGGCACCCGCGCCACCACCGTGACGCCAGGACCCTGGTACATCCACCGCATGCTGGAGGCCGCCGAGAGTTTGCCGGTGAACTGGGGCCTGCTGGGCAAGGGCAACGCCAGCGGGGTCGACCCACTGGTGGAGCAGATTGCCGCCGGCGTATGCGGCCTCAAGCTGCAAGAGGACTGGGGCACGACGCCCGCCGCCATCGACACGTGCCTGAGCGTGGCCGACCGGTACGACGTGCAGGTGGCCATCCACACCGACACGCTGAACGAGGCAGGGTTCGTCGAGGACACCATCGCCGCGATCGCGGGACGGACCATCCACAGCTATCACACTGAGGGAGCAGGTGGCGGCCATGCGCCCGACATCATCCGCATCGCGGGCGAGTTGAACGTGCTGCCCTCGTCGACCAACCCCACCCGGCCCTACACCGTGAATACGCTGGCCGAGCACTTGGACATGCTGATGGTGTGCCACCACCTGAACCCCGGCGTGCCCGAAGATGTGGCCTTTGCCGACAGCCGCATCCGGCAGGAAACGATGGCCGCCGAGGATGTGCTGCACGACCTGGGCGTCATCAGCATGTACTCGTCGGACAGCCAGGCGATGGGGCGGGTGGGCGAGAGCTTCACCCGGCTGTTTCAGACGGCCGACAAGATGCGCAAGATGACCGGCAAGCTGACCGAGGACCACGCCGACCACGACAACGAGCGGGTGCTGCGCTACCTGGCCAAGCTCACCATCAATCCCGCGGTGACCCACGGCATCAGCCATGTGGTGGGCTCGCTGGAGCCGGGGAAGCTGGCCGACATTGTGCTGTGGCCCGTGGGCTATTTCGGGGTGAAGCCCAAGATGATCATCAAGGGCGGGATGGTGAACTGGGCGCTGATGGGCGATCCCAACGCCTCGATCCCGACGGCCGAACCGCAGTACTACCGGCCCATGTTCAGCGCGCTGCCGAACGCTGCGCTGGCCCGCACCAACGTCACCTTCGTTTCCGGCCTGGCCTACGAGTATGGGGTGCACCAGACTCTTGGTCTGCGGCGGCAGGTGATGCCGGTGCGGAACACCCGGGCCATCACCAAGCGGCACATGGTGCGCAACGACCGTACGCCGCATATCGAGGTGAATCCCGATACGTATGAAGTGCGCGTCGACGGCGTGCTGGCAACGGTGCCGCCGGCCGAGAAGCTAAGCCTGGCCCAACTCTACTTCCTGGTATGACACTGGGACTACCAGCTGGAGACCAGCAGCCCGTTCGTCCTGAGCCTGTCGAAGGACGTGGGGTACTTGGGCAACCTTTCGGATGGAGTCCGCTGAGCCGTATGCCTGCTGGCCGCTGGCTCTGGACGCGACGCGAGGCGGGGGATGCTTCCTGGCGTCAGCATGACAGTTTGCGGGCAGTCGCCCTCCGCCGTGCTGAGGCACGAAGCATCCCCCAAACCAGCCATCACCTTACGCCTGGTACGGTCGGGCGACGTAGCGCCACATGAAGCCCACTCCGGTCGATGCCTTCATGAACCCAGCGGCCATCCTGACGGCACTCCAGCTTGCGGATTCCGCCTTCCCCACCGGCATGTTCTCGCACTCGCACGGCCTGGAGGGTATGGTGCGGCGGGGTTGGGTGCAAACGGCCGCCGACGTCGAAGAGTTCCTGGGCAACCAGTGTGTGTGGTCGCTGCTGCCAGCCGACGGCGTGGCGCTGGTGCATGCTCATCGATGCACCCTCGCTGGCGACGTGGCCACGATTGCGGCCATCGACCGGCTGCTGCACGCGATGCGGCTGCCGCTTGAGTTGCGCAACGCATCAACGCAGGTGGGGAATCGCCTGCTGGCCGAGACGGCTGATTTCGGCCCTGACGAGACTTTGGCGGAATACCGGCTGCTGGTGAAGCGGGGCGGGGCGCCGGGCAGTGCTGCCGTCTCGTTTGGGGTGGCTTGCGCCGCCCTCGGGGTGCCGGCCGAGACCGCACTGCTGGCCAGCGTGCACAGTTATGTGAGCAGTGAGCTGGGAGCCGCACTCCGCCTGCTGCCGCTGAGTCACCGCGATACCCAGGCCATGCTACGGCGGCTCCAAGTGTTGGTGGTGGAGGCGCTGCCGGACCTCATGCGGCGGGATTGGTGCGATATGACCAGCTTCACGCCACAGCTTGATGTTGCAGCGCTGTTGCACGAGACCGATGACCTACGGATGTTTGCGAGCTGACTGGAGGTTACCCGACGATGTCCCTCACTCATACCCACCACGACGAAGTTGGCTCAGCGCATGAACCCCACGCGGTGCCGCGTATCGGCGTCGGCGGGCCGGTTGGCTCAGGCAAGACGTCGCTGGTCGAGGCGCTGGTGCCACGGTTGATCGCCCGCGGGATGCGCCCGCTGGTCATCACGAACGACATCTTCACGCGCGAGGATCAGCAGCATGTCACCAAAGCGCTCGACGGGGTATTGGGTGCTGAGCGCATCTGGGGCGTGGAGACCGGCGCCTGTCCCCACACCGCGGTGCGGGAAGACCCCAGCATGAACCTGCTGGCGGTGGAGGCGATCACGGCGGCCCATCCCGACGGCAACATCCTGCTCATCGAGAGCGGCGGCGATAACCTGACGCTGACCTTCAGCCCGGCGTTGGCCGACTATCAGATCTACGTGATCGACGTGGCCGCCGGGGACAAAATCCCCCGCAAGCGCGGCCAGGGCATTACCCAGACCGACCTGCTGGTCATCAACAAGACCGACCTTGCGCCGCATGTGGGCGCTGACCTGGCGGTGATGAAGCGCGATGCAGCGCTGGTGCGCGGCGACAAGCCGTTCTTATTCACCAACTGTCGCACCGGGGAAGGTCTGGACGAGGTGTTGCAGGCAGTGTTACACGCCGCCAGTGCTCATGCAGCAACCGCTGGTCACTGACCTCCGCCACCGGCAGGACGGCCACCTGCGGCTCCGGTTCGAGCGCGTGGGTGAGCGGACCCGCCTGGTGCAGGCGTCCTCGCAGTCACCCCTGGCGGTCATGCGGACGCTCTCGCTGGATGACGCCATGCCCGATCTGGCGGTCGTATTCCTGCTCAACACCACCGCGGGCGTGTTCCAGGGCGATCGCCTGACAACGGAGGTCGTGGCGGCGGCGGGCGCCAGGGTGCACCTGACCACGACCTCTGCTACCAAGGTGTTCAGCATGCCGGATGGCGAGGCGAGCATCGCAACGAACCTGGTGGTCGAGGCGGGTGCGCTCCTGGAGCATCTGCCGGACCCGCTCATACCATTCGCTGGCTCGCGGCTCCGCCAGACCATCCGCTGTGTCGTGGCGCCGGGCGGGTCGCTGCTCTACGGCGACATTGTGGCGCCGGGCCGCACCGGGATGGGCGAGCAGTTGGCGTACGCGCAGTACGCCCAACGCCTGACGATAGAGGACGGCGCCGGGAACCTGGCCTACCACGAGGCCTTCGACCTGCGTCCGGGGGAACGGCCGCTCGAACGGCTGGGCGTGTTGGGCCGGTCAGGCCCCGCGGCCATGGGCACCGTGGTGGCGATCGTCCCAGACGACGCTCCGGGATTGCTCGACGCCGTTCGGGATGTCCTGGTGACGGACGAGGGTCTATCGGCTGCGGCCGGGGTGTTGCCCGACGGCCGGGGCGTTGGGGTACGGCTGCTCGCCGCCGAGACGGCAGCGGTGCGGGCCGGCGTTCGGCAGGTGTGGCAGGCGTTCCGCATGACCCGCTACGGCGTGCCGGCCACCAACCTGCGGAAGTAGGCCAAGGCGGCGGTGGGTGGGTTAGGCAGAATCCCGAATTCGTGGGTTTTTCAAAGTAGGCAGGTCGCCGCTGGCGTTGTCTGCCAGACAAAATCGCTCATCTCATGCTCAGATTGTCCTGTCGATAGGCACGCTCACCTTTCACATTGCTCATCTACTCACCCCCTGACCAGTCACCAAGCTCGCGTCAGCAGCGATGCAGGAGTCCCGTCGATTTCCTGACGGGAAGACACGGGTCACCATCCGCTCAGCGGGCGAGCCGCCGCTCGTGCGGCCAAACGATGGCAGCGCCCGGTGAGCTACGTTGACCCTGATGGGGAGCAGGCAGATACTGGGCACCAACCACGAATGCCACCTTGGCCTCATTACCGCTTTGGAGCCTGGGGGCGTACCTTCATCTGACGATCATGTTGCGGAAGTGGGTATTGGGTCAAAATGGCACTAGAATGCCAACCACGCCTCCGAGTGGCGGTAGATCAGTGCAGGAGGATCATGATGGATACTGTAGCGGCGGCGACCGGGAATACCGGGGGGGCAGCGCCTTTGGATTTCGATGCCGTGGTGATCGGTGCGGGCGTTACGGGGCTGTATCAGCTTCACAAGCTGCGCGAGCTGGGCCTCCGGGTCCGCGTACTCGAGGCCGCCAGTGGCGTCGGTGGCACCTGGTACTGGAATCGCTACCCCGGCGCCCGCTTTGATTCGGAAAGCTGGACCTACGGTTATGCGTTCTCTAAGGAGTTGCTCGACGAGTGGGACTGGGACGAACACTTTGCGCCCCAAGCCGAAACCGAGCGCTATCTAAACTTTGTCGCCGACAAGTTCGATCTGTGCCGCGACATACAATTCAACACCCGCGTCACCGCGGCGCACTATCGCGAGGACACACGTAGCTGGGCAATCACGCTGGAGGATGGCGGCCGCTATACCACGCGGTTTCTGATTACCGCGATCGGCATCCTGTCGGCGCCGACCATGCCGAACAACATACCCGGCGTCACCGCGTTCCAAGGCCAGTCCTGTCACACCCACAACTGGCCCAAAGAAGGTATCGATTTCACCGGCAAACGCGTGGGCATCATCGGCACCGGCGCTACCGCGGTGCAGGCCATTCCGGTGATCGCCAAGAGCGCCGGTCATCTGACCATTTTCCAGCGCAACCCGAACTGGTGCGCGCCACTGCACAACGGCAAAATTTCCGCAACGGAGATGCGCGACATCCGCGCTCGCTATAACGAAATACTGGCGTTGTGCCGCACCACGCCCGCCTGTTACATCCATTCCACCGATCCGCGCGCGACACTGGAGGCAACACCCGAGGAACGCGCCGCTTTCTGGGAAAAGCGTTATGCCGAGCCGGGTTTCGGCTTCTGGCAGGGTAATTTTAGTGACATGTTGACCGACCGCACCGCCAACGCGCTGGCCAGCGCGTTCATCGCAGACAAAATCCGCCAGCGTGTGCATGACCCGGTGGTCGCCGAAAAGCTGATCCCGAAGAACCATGGCGTTGGCATGCGCCGTATGCCGCTTGAGACCGGCTACTACGAGGTCTTCAACCAGCCGAACGTCGAACTGGTCGATATCAACGAGACGCCGATCGAGCGAGTGACGACGGGCGGCATTCAAACCAGCCGTCAGGAATACGCATTCGACATCATTATCTACGCCACCGGGTTTGACGCCATCACCGGCGCATTCGACCGTATTGATATCCGGGGTGTCGATGGCGTGCGCCTGAAAGAGGTCTGGGCAAACGGGCCGCAAACCTATCTGGGGGTGTTCGTCGAAAGCTTCCCGAACCTGCTGATGGCGATGGGGCCGCATGCCGGGCTCGGCAACTACACGCGCACCGCGGAATACAGCGTCGAGTGGGTGACCGGTGTCGTTCAGCACGCAAAGCAGCACGGACACACGCGGATTGAAGCCACCGCCGCCGGTGTGCGCGAATGGACCGATTACGTTTTGGACCTGGGTCAAGGACTGCTTGCCAACGAGATAGGCTCCTGGATGACGGGCGTGAACCGCAATGTCGAGGGCAAGCTAGCACCCAGGGTCATGCGCTACAGCGGCGGCCATCCGGCCTATCGCGAACATTGTGACGCCGTAGCAGCGGCGGGCTACCCGCGGCTCGCACAGGCTTAGGCACATACAAATCAGCCTGCCAAGGAGCCGCTCCGGAAGGGCAAATGGTAGCATCGCGCCTGTAGGAGGCATCCTTGGTAACGCCCTGGCAGTTCAGTAGCACCCTCGCCAGCTGGGAGGAAGCCGAACATTGGTGTGCCTACGCGGTGCCTGTGAGGTATAAGGTTGTGCACACCTCGCCGCTGCTCATCGAGCCGGGGGGCGCTGAAAGGCGTGACAGAGGGTGACGGGCGCTGCGCCGGCGCGAGTTACTCGGTACGCAGCAACGGAGCCCGCGTGCTAGGTGCGATAGGACTCGAACTTACGACCCGGTTTGCCCCTATGCTGAGCTTGTCCGCCAGACAATGCTTCACGACCTCAGGCAGGTACTCGCGGGACTGCGGCGGTGATTTCGTGCGGAGCGGTGAGTACCTGCCTCTTAGGCAGGTACTCACTCCATGGAGAAGGCACGTTCAGACGCCCAATAGAGCGGCCGAATCGTGGCTGGAGGTGGCGTAATGGAGCGGGAGACGGGATTCGAACCCGCGACAGCCTGCTTGGAAGGCAGGAGCTCTGCCACTGAGCTACTCCCGCACAGATACGGACTTATTGTACCGTAAGCGGTATGAGGTTTGCCCGTCTGAGTTGGCTGCGAAGGCGCTCTTGGAGTTGAACGTGAGGGGCTGGGCGGCGGGTGCGGCCTTAGTCTAATGCCATGGTGGGGGTAGGCACATGAGAGCGGGCGGCGTTGTTGTTGCGGTACACCGGAGCCCTTCGCATACCTTCAGCAAGGCGGCGGCCGCCGAGATTCGCTTGGTGGCCGGCATCGGCGTTGAGGGAGACGCGCACGCTGGTCCGACCGTCAAGCACCGCTCGCGGGTGGCGCGTGATGCCACTCAGCCGAACCTGCGGCAGGTGCACCTGATCCACGCCGAGCTGCACGCTGAACTACGGCAGGGTGGTTTCAGCGTACAACCCGGGGAGATGGGCGAGAACGTCACCACGAGCGGCATCGACCTGTTGGCGTTACCGGCGGGCACCCGGCTGCACCTGGGGCCGGAGGCGGTTATCGACGTGACTGGGCTGCGCAACCCCTGCGCGCAGCTCGATGCCTTTCAGCAGGGCCTGATGGCAGCAACGCTCGACCGTGACGGCGACGGCGGGCTGGTGCGCAAGGCTGGGGTGATGGGGGTGGTGGTGGTAGGCGGCCAGGTGAAGCCCGGCGACGCGATACGGGTTGAGCGGCCGGCGAGGCCGCATCGGGCGCTGGAGCCGGTGTAGCGAGACCCACCTGGTAGGGGCC
>CAXNDA010000022.1:0-12132 GCA_964200875.1 Chloroflexota bacterium
CGAACTCGGGGAAGTCCGGCTTCGCTTTACCCCAGTAGCCATCGAACCGTTCGAAGCGGATGTATTCCCCCTGCTTCCGCTCCTTATACTGATAAGGGCCGGTGCCGGCCAGAGGGTCAGTCTGGAAGCTGGGGTCGCCAATCTTATCGAACGACGCTTTGCTGCGCACCTCCATACCGCCCTCGGCCCGCGAGATGCCGTGAATGAAGTTGGCGTCGGGTTCGAGGTTGTACACCGCCTCGTAATCGTTGACGGCGTCGATCTTCTTGACGACCCGTTTCCAGTAGGGTGCTTCCACCTGTGTTGAATCGGGCCGAGTCAGGTTCTCGTGGCTGAACACCAGGTCCTTGGCGGTAAACTCGCCGAAGCCCTTGTGGAACTGCACCCCGCGCTGCAGCTTGAACCGGAACGACTTCCCGTCGGGCTCCAGCTTCCATTCAGTTGCGAGTTCCGGCGTGAACTTACCGCTGACGGCGTCGAAACCGATCAGAAACTCGTTTTGCGGACGGAGCTGCACGATGTCGATCTGCCCAACCATCCGGTTGTCGTTCGCTTCTATGGCGGGTGGAGCGGTGGCCAGCACCACGCGGTTCACCTTGGGCGTCACCGGTCCTTGGTCGGCGGGGCCGCTGGTCTGCGGTGATGGAACTGCTGATGAGGTGCACCCCACTGCTAATATGAGTATCATGCTGATAGCAAAACCCGTGGACTTCCTCACGGTCTCTTCACTGGTCATGAGACGGCTCCTATGGCACAATATTAGGGACTATCGGGCACGCTGGGCGTGACTGAAATCAAAAAATACTATAGCTATCCTGGCATAGCTATGCAATCGGCGGACTTGAGCAGCTTGGAGCGTGTGCTACCCATTGCGGAGCATACTCCCCAAGCATGTGATCGGCGACACAGAGCAATGCCCGCACTCGTCGTCATAATCAAGACATCTACAGCGCCGGTCGCTTCAACGGGGCGTGCGGCGAACATCATTTGAGCATTTTCAGGAGTGTTGCCCATGGCGCACAAATGGGTCTACCTGTTCACCGAAGGCAACGCCCAAATGCGAGACCTGCTGGGTGGCAAGGGAGCTGGCGTCGCCGAGATGACGCAGGCGGGCCTGCCGGTGTCTCAAGGGTTCACCATCACCACCGAAGCCTGCAATGCGTATTACGCCAGTGGCAAAGCGTTCCCGGATGGCATGTGGTCGCAGGCCATGGAAGCGCTCGCAGTGGTCGAGGCCCAGACCGGTAAGGGCTTCGGTGACGCCGCGAATCCCCTGCTGGTGTCGGTGCGATCCGGCGCAAAGTTCAGTATGCCAGGCATGATGGACACGGTACTGAACCTGGGCCTGAACCCGCAGACGCTGCAAGGACTCATCGCGCAGACCGGTAACGAGCGCTTCGCCTTCGATGCCTATCGGCGCTTCATACAGATGTTCGGCAAGATCGTCCTCGACATCTCTGCCGAGATGTTTGAGCACCGCATGGACGCCATGAAGCAGCGCGTCGGTGCTCCGACCGACACCGACCTCACGTCTGATCATCTTCAAGAACTGGTGCGCGACTTCAAGGCGGTGGTGACCGCAGAGACCGGGCAACCCTTCCCCGACGACCCCCTCGACCAACTGCGCCTGGCCATTGGCGCGGTGTTCAGTTCGTGGATGGGCCGCCGCGCGGTGGCTTATCGCGAGAATGAAGGCATCGCCCACGACCTCGGTACCGCGGTGAATGTGCAGACGATGGTGTTCGGCAACATGGGGTGGGACTCGGGAACCGGCGTGGCCTTCACCCGCAACCCGCTGACCGGCGAGCGCGTCCTCTATGGCGAGTACCTGCAGAACGCTCAGGGCGAAGACGTGGTGGCGGGTACTCGCACCCCGAAGCCCATCGCTCAACTGCGGGAGGATATGCCCGAGGTCTACGCGCAGTTTCAGCAGTACGCCGAGATGTTGGAGCAGCACTATCGCGACATGCAGGACCTGGAGTTCACCATCGAGCGGGGCAAGCTTTATATGCTGCAAACCCGCTCTGGTAAGCGCTCGGCCGCCGCCGCCGTCAGGATTGCGGTCGAAATGGTGGCCGAGGGCATCATCGACAAGCACGAGGCCATCGGCCGGGTGGAGCCCGAGCAAATTGACCAGCTGCTGCACCCCTTCATCGACCCTGACACCCGGGGCACCCTGACAAGCATTGGGCGTGGCCTGAACGCCGCGCCCGGCGCCGCAGTGGGCAGGGTGGTGTTCGATGCTGATCGCGCCGAAGCTATGGGGCGCCGCGGCGAGAAGGTGATTCTGGTTCGGCCAGAGACCAACCCCGACGACGTCCATGGGCTGATCCACGCACAGGGCGTGTTGACGGCCCGCGGCGGAGCCACCAGCCATGCGGCTGTAGTAGCGCGTGGGCTCGGGAAGCCCTGCGTCGCCGGATGGGAAGCCCTGCGCATCGACCTCGAGGCCCGTACGTTCACTGTTGACGGTGTGACGGTGCGGGAGGGCGATCTGCTTTCTATCGATGGCGGCACCGGCGAAGTCTTCCTGGGCGAAGCGCCGCTCATCTCACCAGAGAAACTGTCGGACGACCTGCAGGAGCTGCTGCGATGGGCGGATGGGGCGCAACGGCTGCAAGTGTGGGCGAATGCCGACTACCCGTCCGACGCGGCGAAGGCTCGGGAGTTCGGTGCGCAGGGCATTGGCCTGTGCCGCACCGAGCACATGTTCTTCCAAGGCGACCGTTTGCCGGTGGTGCGCCAGATGATTCTCAACGCCGCAGGCGCAGTGGTCGACGAGGCGGATGGCCGGACCGACGGCGTGCACTACCGCGCGTTTCACGAGGCGCTGAACAAGCTTGAGGAAGTCCAGACCGAGGACTTCGCGGGCATCCTGCGGGTCATGCACGGCCTGCCGGTTGTCATTCGCCTGCTCGATCCACCCATGCACGAATTCCTGCCCCGCTACGAGGAACTGCTGGTGGAGGTCACCCGGGCCCAGGCCATCGGCAAGCCGAACGCCGAACTTGAGCAGCTGCTGAAGGAAGTCGAGGAGATGCGCGAGGCCAACCCCATGCTCGGCCTACGAGGCTGCCGCTTGGGCATTCGCTTTCCCCACATGTATCAGATGCAGGTGCGGGCCATCATGCGGGCGGCTGCGACGGTCAGTGGCGAAGGGTTAGTGGTAAAGCCCGAAATCATGATCCCGTTGGTCGGCCACATCAACGAGTTGCGTCTCCTCAAACAGCTCCTGCTGAAAGAGGTGGACAAGAAGCAGCAGGAACTCGGCACCAACATCATCATCAAGTTCGGCACCATGATCGAGGTGCCACGCGCCGCCCTGACCGCAGACGAAATCGCAGAAGAGGCGGAGTTCTTCTCGTTTGGGACGAACGACCTCACCCAGACCACCTTCGCCATCAGCCGTGACGACGCTGAGGGTAAGTTCCTGCTGGAGTACGTTAGCCGCGGCATCCTGCCCAAGAACCCCTTCCAGGTGCTCGATCGCAAGGGTGTGGGTAAGCTGATGCGCCTTGCGGTGCAGGCGGGGCGCGATACCCGGCCCGATTTGGAGGTCGGCGTCTGCGGCGAGCACGGCGGCGACCCCGAGTCCATTGAGTACGCCAACAGTCTTGGGCTGAACTACGTGAGTTGCTCGCCGTACCGGGTGCCGGTGGCTCGCATTGCAGCGGCACAGGCGGCCCTGGCGCAAGGATTGGCTCGGCAAACTGTCTAGCATCGTGCCCTCGTCCATGCGGCTCGCGCTCATCCGGGCTGGCGTTGTCCTGCTGAGCCTCGCGGTGCTGGCGCTGCCGGGGTCCCAAGCCGATGCTGGACCCTCATCGGCGCCGCAGTTGTCCAGCCCAGACGTGACGAGCGAGTATCTCGGAGTGCTTTGTCGCACGCCGGATCCTGGCGCCATTGCCTACTGGCTAAGCGAGGTCAGTTCGGTGCCCGAGCTTCACGGACGCTTGGCAACCTCAGACGAGGGACAGCGCATCCGGGACGTTCGCTACGCCTACCTCACTGCACTCGGTCGCGACCCCATCGGCGACGACTGCGGCGGCCTGCGCGGCTGGGCGGAGTCTGGGCTCGGCACCGACGACATACGGGCCGGCTTGTGGTCTTCGGCCGAGGGCCAGCGGGTCCAAGAGGTCCGTGCGGCGTTCTTGGATGCGGTCGGCCGCGACCCGTTGGGGAACGACAACGCATCGCTGCGCCACTGGATGGGCAGCCCGGCCGCGGGCAGCGACCTGCGCCGTCAGATCGCCGAGGTGCGACCGGCGGTCGGTATCCACTACTTCCCTTGGTACACTGCCATGCCGGGCGGCTGGGGCAACGGCAACACGCTGGTTCGCACCGACGTCGGGCGTCCTATCGCTGGCTATTACGACTCCGGTGATGAGCGTGTCATCGCCCGCCACATTCAGCAGATCGAGGACGCCGGTTTCGACTTCATCATTCTGAACGTGCCGACGCAGCAACCGCGGGTTACGGCCAATACCGACAAGGTGTTTGATGCGCTGAAGGGACGGCGCCTCAAGGCCGTTCTAATGCTGGACGATCTGTACAAGGCGAGCGCTGAGACGAAGACTAGGGCTGTCGCCGAGATAGCCACTCGCTACGCTGGCCGTCCCGAGTACTACACCCAAGATGGCGCCGCGCACGTGTACCTCTTCGCGTCTCCGATTGACTTCGAGGTGCCCAACATACGTCTGCAGAACGTGTATTGGAGCCGGGCCTTCGAACAGGGGCGCAACACCTTCAACGAGCATGCCTTCCTGCAAAGCGAGGATGTGCCGTTCTGGTACGCCTGGCCGCAACCATTGGTCAACGGTGTCGTGCCCGTCATTCCGGGCTACACCGATGTGCACCTGAACCGCGACTTTTCCATGGAGCACGAACGTCTTGCCGGAGCGCTCTATCGCCAGCAGTGGGAGCGGGCGCTGGAACTCAAGCCGCACACCATCATGGTCTACAGCTGGAACGAGCACTTCGAGGAGACCGGCATCGAGCCCACCAGCGTCTGGGGCGACCTCTATCTGAAGCTAACCACCTGCTACGTACGGCGCGCCCACCAGGCGTCGCAAGACACCTGTCCCTAGCAACCCTCCTCGCGTATACTGAAGCGGCTCACCAACGGGACGTTTCAAACCTTGAAGGAGGACACACTTGAAAGGCAGCGCCGCAATCATCGACGCCCTGCGTAAAGAGGGCGTTGAATACGCCTTCTGCTTTCCCCAGAATCCCCTAATCGATGCCGCTGCGTCCGGCGGTATCCGCCCCCTTATCAGCCGCACCGAGCGCGCCACCATTAATATGGCCGACGCCTATGCTCGCGTCACCAACGGCAAGAAGATCGGCGTCTGCTTTGTGCAGGCCGGACCCGGCATCGAGAACGCTTACGGTGGCATCGCCCAGGCGGCGGCCGACTCCACGCCACTGCTGATCCTGCCGGGTGCGCCGGTTCGGAATCGCCTTGGCCTGCCCGTGTCCTACGACGCTGCCCGTAACTACGAGGGCATCACCAAGTGGGCCGACGTGATTGGCGGCGCCGACCAGATTGAACCCAAGCTGCGGCGTGCGTTCACCCAGCTCCGCAATGGCCGCCCCAAGCCGATCCTGCTGGAAGTGCCTGTTGACGTGATGGCTGAAGAGGTCGAAAACTTCAACTATCGGGCGGCCCCCACGGCGAAGGCCGGCGCCAACGCCGCCGACGTTGCCGAGGCGGTGAAAGCGCTGCTGGCGGCCAAGAAGCCGTTGATCCACGTGGGCCAGGGTGTACTGTACGCCGAGGCTTCGGCCGAGCTGCGAGAGTTCGTGGAGCTGGTGGGCGTGCCGGCCATGAACACCACGCTGGCCAAGGGCGCGCTGCCCGAGAACCACCCGCTATCGTGCGGCCACGGCGGTGTCAGCGTCACCAAGATGGCGTCGCACTTCTTGCACGAAAGCGACCTAATCTTCGCCATTGGCTCCAGCCTGTCAACCACGCTGGTTTCCTGCGCTGTCCCGAACCCGAACACCAAGACCTTCGTGCACTGCACCATTGATGAGACCGACATCGGCGCAGAGTACCGAGTGGACCACGCCGTCATTGGCGACGCCAAGCTGGTGCTTCGCCAGCTTATCGAAGAGGCCAAGAAGCAGCTCGGCGAGCGGCCGGGCCGCACCGACCTCGCCGCTGAACTGGCGGCAGTCCGCAAAGAGTACTACGCAGAGTGGATGCCGCAACTGACCGATGACACGGGGCCGATGAACCCGTATCGCGTGATCTGGGACGTCTACAACAATGTCGACGTCAAGAACACCATCGTGACCCACGATTCTGGTAACGTCCGCGACCAGGTGACGGCCTTCTGGGAAGCCTTAGTGCCGAACTCGTACCTGGGCTGGGGTAACTCCACCCAGCTGGGCACCTCGCTGGGCATGGCCATGGGCGCGAAGGTGGCCGCTCCCGACAAGCTCTGCATCAACTTCCTGGGCGATACCGCCTTCGGTATGTGCGGCATGGACTTGGAGACGGCGGTACGGGAGCGCATCCCGATTCTCACCATGCTGATCAACAACGGCGCTATGGGTGGATACGACAAGTACATGCCCGTGGCCAGCGAGAAGTACAAGGCGCGCTGGCTGACCGGCGACTACCTCAAGGTGGCCGAGGGCCTGGGCTACTGGGCCGAGCGAGTCACTGAGGCCAAGGACATTGTGCCTGCGCTCGAGCGAGCCAAGGCGGTCATCGCGGGTGGCCGCCCCGCCATGCTGGAATGCATGACGCGCGAGAACCCGGTATGGCCGATGTTGGGCTACGGCGGCCGCTAACCAACCACAGCGTTTAACGGGGAGGCCGCCGGGCCTCCCCGTTTTCATTTCCCGGGCAGGCGATCACTCCCTCAGGGCCCGTTGCAGAAGCGGGAGTGGAAGGGCTCCGACGCGTTCGGTTGCTTACGCGCTTTTGACGTTTGCGGACGATGGACAGAGGGCTGTTGCCTGAGCAGTGTCGAAGGCATCAGCCTGCGGGGTTTCATCGCGTGCAGGGTCCAGCTTCTTGACTGGATGATCGACGCGCTAACCTAACGCTGGGCCAAACGCTCGGCCCTCTGCTTGAGCTGGTACAGGCGGTTCAGCGCCTCCAGCGGTGTCATCGTATCCGGCTCCAGCGCCAGCAACTCGGCCGACAGACCGTCGTCACTGGGCAACAGCGCGAGCTGGGCCGAGGCCGGTGGCTTGCGTCTGGGCCGTCCCCCCTCGGGCGCCGCGGTGGCCTGAGACTCCAGCGTGTGCAGCACCTCCTCCGCGCGCTTCGACACCGCTTCAGGTAACCCGGCGAGGCGCGCCACATGGATGCCGTAGGAGCGGTCGGCAGCGCCGGGGAGGATGCGCCGCAGGAACACCACCTGCCCCTGATCCTCGGTCACCGAGAAGGTGAAGTTGTGCACCCGCGGCAGGTAGCCGGCCAGGCTGGTCAGCTCGTGGTAGTGGGTGGCGAACAGCGTCTTGGCGGCGACCGCTGGCTGGTTGTGCAGGTACTCCACTACGGCCTGCGCTATGGAGATGCCGTCGTATGTGCTGGTGCCTCGCCCAATCTCGTCGAGGATCACCAACGAGCGCGGGGTCGCGTGATGCAGGATGCTCGCTGTCTCCACCATCTCGACCATGAAGGTGGACTGTCCGGTCGCCAGGTCGTCCTGCGCCCCAATGCGGGTGAAGATGCGATCGACGAGGCCGACGGTCGCACTTGAGGCCGGCACGAAAGACCCCACCTGCGCCATCAGCGTGATCAGCGCCACCTGACGCAGGTAGGTCGACTTGCCCGCCATGTTGGGGCCGGTGATCAGCGCGATCTGGCACTCGGCCGTATCCAAGGTGGTGTCGTTTGGCACGAATGACCCGTCGCCCAGCGCAAGCTCGACCACGGGGTGGCGGCCGGCGGTGATGCGGAGTTCGGTGCTGGTTGCCAGAGACGGCCGAACGTAGCGATTCGCCACGGCCACCTCGGCCAGGCCGGCTGCCACGTCGATCACCGCAAGGGCTGCTGCCGACGACAGCAACGCCTCGCTGCCGGCCACGATCTGGCCGCACACCTGGCGGAACAGCTCGCGCTCCAGGTCGAGCGCCTGCTCCTGTCCATTGAGAATCGAGGTCTCCCAATCCTTGAGTTCGGGCGTGAAGAAGCGCTCGGCGCCCACCAGCGTCTGTTTGCGGTGGTAGTCGTCGGGTACCAGCTCGCGGTGGGTGTTGCTCACCTCGATGTAGTACCCGAAGACGCGGTTGAACCCCACCTTCAGCGAGCGGATCCCGGTGCGCTCACGTTCGCGCCGCTCTAAGCCCAGGATCGCTTCCTTCGCAGTGCCTGCTCGCTCCCGCAAATCGTCGAGTTCCGTCGAGTAGCCCTTACGGATGACCCCACCCTGGTCGAAGGCGGCCGGTGGGTCGTCGGCAATGGCGGCGGCGATCAGGTCGCAGGTCTCGGGGCTGGCGTGCAGGCCGTCGGAAAGCCACGCACAGCGCTCGGCCACGCCATGCCGTGCCATCGCCTCTTTCAGCGTCGGGATCGCGCTGAGTCCTACCCGCAGCGCCAATAGGTCACGGGGCAATGCGATCCCGCCCCGTACGCGGTTCACCAGCCGCTCCAGGTCGGGAACGCTGCCCAGCAGCTTGCGCGCCTCGGCTCGCAGCAGGTGACCCTCGAAGAAGGCCTGTACTCCGTCCAGCCGTTGCTCCAGCGGGGCCAGCTCCTTCAGTGGGCGCTCCATTCGGCGGCGGAGCAGCCGCGCCCCCATCGGCGTCTTGGTCTGGTCGAGCACCGACAGCAGCGACCCCTGTGCGGTGGCCTCGCGCGACCGCTGGAACAGCTCCAGATTGCGGCGGGTCTGCATGTCCAGCTCGATCCACTGCTCGGTGGAGTAGGTGGACATGCGGGTGACCTGCGCGAGTGCGGGGGGCTGGGTTACGGCCAGATAGGCGAGAATCGCGCCCGCCGCGGCGGTGGCCAGCGGCAGCCGGTCGCAACCAAAGGCCTCCAGAGTGCTGACGCCGAAGTGCCGCATCACCCGCTCGCGGCCGTCGCGCTGGTGGAACCAATCGGGCTCGACCGGCGTCACCAGACCGCTGCTGAGGTCAGGTGGCGTCTCGTCTGACTTCGGCACCAACACCTCGGCGGCGCCCAAGCGCTCCAGCTCGGCCAGCGCTCGGTCGGGCGGCAGTTGGGTCACGGCGAACTCGCTGGTGGTGATGTCGATGTAGGCGATGCCGCAGCGGTCGGGGCCGGGTGCGTAGGCGGCAAGGTAGTTGTTGCGACGGCTGTCCAGTAGCTGCGGCTCCACCAGCGTGCCGGGGGTGACCACCCGCACCACGCCGCGCTGCACCACGCCCTTGGCCAGCTTCGCGTCCTCCAACTGATCGCAGATGGCCACCCGGTAGCCCTTGCCGATGAGCTTGGCCAGGTAGCCGTCCACCGCGTGGTAGGGGAAGCCCGCCAGCGGGATGCGGCCGTTACGGCCCTGTGGGCGTGAGGTGAGGGCGATCTCCAGCTCGCGCGCCACCAATTCGGCGTCGGCGTCGAAAGTCTCGTAGAAGTCGCCCATGCGGAAGAACAGGATGACGCCAGGGTAGCGGGCCTTGATCTCCAGGTACTGCTTGCGGGCGGGGGTGTCGTCGGCGTCGCGGGGTGGGGGCATGGCTGAAGCATAGTATCGCGCTTCGGGCGGGTGGGCACTGTCATCCTGAGGAACGAAGGATCCCCCAAACAGCCGTGACAACAGAATCGCGATGTAGGAACAGGCGGGCGGCGAAGCGGGGGATGCTTCGCTTAAGGCTCAGCATGACAGAAGGGCGATAGGGTAGCGGGCCTTGATCTCCAGGTACTGCTTGCGGGCGGGGGTGTCGTTAGCGTCGCGGGGTACGGGCATGGCTAGGGGATAGTATCGCGCTTCGGGCCGGTGGGGAGGCGCGGGGATCGCCTACTCAGCCTCAAAGGGAACGGCCGAACTACTTTGGCCAAAAACCCTTGTCAGGAAAAGCGTACGCCGCTAGGTTCTCAACCGTGGCGCGAGACCCTTGGCACGATTCACCGTCTGGTAGTTGTCCCCAAAGGTCTTCGACCCGTCCTGGACCCGGTAGGTGCGCCGGAGGCGGTGTCCGGCGTTGCAGATACAAGTAACAATGCCCTCGGAGCGACAACGCCGCAGCGCCCCACGTGTTCGCATCGACCGGATTTACAGAAACGACGAGGGGTCCATTGGAAGCCTGATCCGCTGGAACGAATGAGACAGCTAAGGCTGGAGCTCCGACGGAAAGGATAGCGGCGTGGGTGCAGCCCATTGCGGCTGCGTTGAAAGCACTAAGGGGCTGCACTTCACCACCTGACCAGCATAGGGAAGGAGTGTACAACTGAAGCGTGGCGAACGCGTTTTGTGGGCCCCTGAACAGACGTTGAGTGCCCATGATGCCTGATGTTCCATAGTGGCCGCAGCTTCCGCCCGCGATCCCGGCAACCAGGAGACCCAGCGTCAGACTTCGATGCACCGGCAGGAATCGGTGAAGCGCAGCGGCGGCACCGAGGATCAATACCCACGGGAGCCACTGGTAGACCGAGGCAAACGAATCTTCGATCTGTTCAGGAAGCAGGATGAATCGTGAAAGTCCCTGCAGCGCGACGAACGTAAATACGGCGCCTGCGAACGCCAACGGGCACGATGCGATAGTTAGGAGAAACCGCAGGCCATCGAGCATGCTCGCCATTGTCTACCCCCAGCGGTAGTGACCGTTAGGGCTACTTCGCGCGCACCGCCGCCAGATACTCGATCATCCCCCGCGTCGCGCGCTTGGCCTCGGCGATTGCGGTGACCACCAGGTCGGCGCCGCGCACGTTGTCGCCGCCGGCGAACACGCCCGGCAGGTTGGTGGCGCCGGTCTCGGGGTCGACCACCAGCAGGCCGTACTTGTGGTTGAGGTGCAGGCCGGTGGCCAGTGGCTCGTCGCCCCAGTAGCCGAGGGCCATCACCACGGTGTCGGCCGGCACGAGGTGCTCGGACCCTTCGATGGTGACGGGCCGGCGGCGGCCGCTGGCGTCGGGCTCGCCCAGCTCCATGCGCACAAACTCGACAGCTGTCACGTAGCCATGCTGGTCGCCCACAAACCGCGAAGGCGCCTCCAGGAACAGGAACTCGACGCCCTCTTGCTTAGCGTGGCTGCGCTCCTCGGCCCGGCCCGGCATCTCGGCCTCGGTGCGCCGATAGACGCAGGTGACGGTACCGCCGTCGCCACCCTGGGTGACCAAGCGGATGGCGGTGCGCACGCAATCCATTGAGGTGTCGCCGCCGCCGATGACCACGGTGTTGCGGCCGAGGGCGATGGGCTTGCGCTTGTCCTCGGGCAGTTCGTCGCCCTGCAGGTTGCCGCGCACCAGAAAGTCGGTGGCGGCGTAGATACTGGCCAAGTCCTCGCCGGGCAGTCCGGCCGATGCGCCGATGCTGGCGCCATGGCCCAAGAAGATGACGTCGTACTCCTCCTGCAGCGCCTCCAGGGTCACGTCGACCCCGAAACGGGTGTTGCACACGAACTCGACGCCCAGCTCCTCGAGGTAGGCTATCTTCGCCTCAGCCATGCTCTTATCCAGCTTGAAGTTGGGGATGCCGTACAGCAGAATGCCACCGGGCTTGGGCCACGCCTCGTACACAATCACGCGGTGTCCGGCCTTGGCAAGGTCCTCGGCCACCGTCAGGCCGGCGGGGCCGGAGCCGATGACCGCGACCGATCGGCCGGTGGCGGGGGGTAGCGCCGGCTTGGGCTGGCCGCCGTTGTTGCGCTGGTAATCGGCCACAAACGCCTCGAGCCGGCCGATGCGTACCGGCGGCGTGGGCGGCACCCGCTTCTGGTTGCCCACCACGCACGAGCCCTCGCACAGCCGCTCTTGCGGGCAGATGCGGCCGCAGACTTCGGGCATGCTGCTGGTCAAACGGAAAATGTTGGCGGCGTCGAGATAGTTGCCCTGCTCCAACTCCCAGAGGGCGCCGGGAATGTCGTTCTGGACTGGGCAGGCCTTGATGCAAGGGGCAGCCGGGCACTGAATGCAGCGCTGGGCTTCAATGATGGCCGCCTTGTCGTCGGCAAAACCCAGCGTCACCTCGTTCCAGTTGCAAACGTGTGCTG
>CAXNDA010000023.1:0-12087 GCA_964200875.1 Chloroflexota bacterium
GGATTGGGGCATGGGCCGCTGATTCGCCGCCGGGTGCTGGGGCTGCATGAGCGGCCGTGAACGGCGGGCCTGCGGATTGGGGCATGGGCCGCTGATTCGCCGCCGGGTGCTGGGGCTGCATGAGCCGCCGTGAAGGGCGGGCCCAGGGATTGGGGCATGGGCCGCTGATTGGCCGCCGGTCGCTATACTGAGGAACGGGTGCTGGGGCGCTGCATGAGCGGCCGTGAACGGCGGGCCCGCGGATTGGGGCATGGGCGCCAAGGCGTGAGAACATCTCGAAGGGGGCCGATCCAGCCATGAACCGACCAACCCCTCGACAGCGGTCCGCACCGGCGCGGGTGACCAACGCGCTGTTCCGCGAGGCGCGGGTGCTGGTGTGCGATGGCGGTACCGGCACCATGCTGCAGGGCGCCGGCGTCTCGCTCGACCTATCGCTGCCGGAGCTGAGCGTGTCGCGGCCCGAGTTGGTGCGAGCGGTGCATGGCGCCTACGTGGCGGCGGGGGCCGACGTCATCGAGACCAACACCTTCGGGGCGTGCCGCACCCGCCTGGCCCGGCATGGGCTTGAGCACCGCGTCGCCGAGATCAACCTGGCGGCGGCACGGGTGGCGCGGGAAGCTGTCGCCGCGTCGGGTCGGGCGGTGCTGATCGCAGGCTCCATCGGGCCCGCCAGCGCCCGCAGCCGGCTTGCCGCGCCGGCGCTGCGTGAAGCCTTCGAGGAGCAGATTGCCGCGCTGCAGGAAGGCGGCGTCGACTTCCTGCTGTTGGAGACCTTCGGGGCCTTGGATGAGGCCAAGGAGGCGATCGCGGCGGCAAAGGCCATCGCTGTGCGCCTGCCGATCGTGGCTCAGATGACCTTTCTGGACGATGGCCGAACGCTTTCCGGTGAGACGCCGGCCGAGGTCGCCCGGCAACTCGACGCGTCGGGCTTGGCCGGGCTGGGGGCGAACTGCACGCTGGGTCCCCAGGGCCTGCTCGCAATCATCGAACAACTGGCGCGCTGGTCCGACCTGCCGCTGTGCGCCCAGCCGAACGCCGGTGCGCCCACCTTCGTGGATGGGCGGTTTCAGTACACCGCCGACCCGGCCTACTTCGCCCGCTACGCCGCGCGCTATGCCGAGAGCGGCGCCCTGCTGGTCGGCGGTTGCTGCGGCACTACGCCGGCGCACATCGAGGCGGTGGCGGATGCGGTGCGTGGACTGACGCCGGCTGTCCGTCCGGCGCACCAGACGCCGGCAGCCCTCAGGGCAGCAGCTACCTCCGACGCACCGGCGATAGTATCGAGCTCGCTCCTGGAGCGAATTGCGGCCGGGCGTTTTGTGGTGGTGGCCGAGCTGAGCCTGCCGACCGGCGGCGCGACCGAACAGGCGGTGCTCGACGCCGGGCGGTTGGAAGAGGCCAACTGCGATGCTGTGCTTATCGCGCCGCCCAGCAGCGCACGGGCGCAGGTGAGCCCCACCAGCCTGGCGGTGCTGGTGCAGCAGCGGCTGCTTCGTACCGAGGCGATGCTGACGGTGGCCACGTGGGAGAAGAGCGTGATGGCGCTGCAGGCCGACCTGCTGGGGGCGCATGCGTTTGGCGTACGGCATGTGGTGTGCCGCACGGGTACGCCGCCGCTCCTAGGCGACTACCCGAACACCGGCGGCATCTGGGACGTGGACAGCGTGGGGCTCATCGAATTGCTTCAAGGGTTGAACCGAGGGCATGACCGCCACGGCATACCGTTGGCCAACCCCACGTCGTTCATTATTGGGGCGCGCATCAACCCCTCGGCCGATGACCTGCCGCGGGAGATCGCCGATGCTCAGCGTAAGGTTGAGGCTGGGGTGCACTTCTTCATCACGCCCCCGGTGTATGATCTGGATGCGCTGGACTGGCTGCTGGACGCGGCGGGTGTGCCGGCCGGTATACCGGTGTTGCTTGGGGTGATGCCTTTGCGCGATTATCCACATGCTGAATATTTGCAACACGAGGTTCCGGGCATGTCGCTGCCCGAGGCGCTGCTGAACCGCATGTGGCGGGTGCGTGACGAAGACGCGGGGGCGACGGGCCTGGAGATTGCGGCCGAGATCATCGAGCAGGCACGACAGCGAGGCCGGGTGCAGGGCGTGGTGCTCTCCTCGGCCATCGGCATGGTAGACGACGTGGCGGGGTTCCTTGAGGAGCTGCCGCTGTCGACAACAGGCTAAGCGAGGGTACAGCATGGACGCACCCGAGACTCTGGATACGAGCGGCTCGACATCGGGCCGCAGCACCCTACCTGCGCCGCGCGCGGCAGGCCAACGCACCGCGGGCGAACTCGATCGTGCCAAAGCCTCGATAACGGCCCTACAGCGCGAGAGCGCCACGCTGCAACTGCTGCTGTCCATCCACGATCGGTTGGGTGCGCTGGTGCTGGAGGGGGCCGATGTCATCGCCATCACCGGTACGCTGGCGAGCCTGCTCAACCGGCCCGTGCTGCTGCTGGACCCCGGGCTGCGACTCATCAGCATCGAGTATGGTGGCCCGGCCCCGGTCGCCGGCCCGCTGGTATGGGAGCCCGATCGCGCCTACGTCGACCGCGTCTTGCAGAGCCTCGGCGGCGACCACCGCTCGCTGCGGCTGCCGCCGCTGCCGGCTTGGGGCGTCAGTCGCGGCTGCGTGTTGGCGCCCATCGGCATTGATGATGCGACGCTGGGATTCCTGGCGATTCTGGAGCCCGACGGCGTTGCAGCACCCGCCGAGGCCGACCTGCTGGCCGCGCAGCACGCCGCCAACGTCTATGCGCTTGCCCTCATGCGCGAGCGGCTGACCGACGAAGTGACCACGGAATTGCGAGACCAGCTGCTGGAAGCGCTGCTGGACGGCCAAGTGACCGACGAAGTCGCGCTGCATGAACGGGCGCGCCGCCTGGGGTATAACGAGGCTGTGGCCTACCGGGTCATGGTGTTTTCGCCCGACACGCAGGGCGCGGTGGGTCAACCGCTGGCCGCCGAAACGGGCTGGACCGCCGGATGGCGGCGACGCCTGCTGGACGGCGCGGCGCAACTGGTGCGCGAACGCGCGCCTCAGGCCATCATCACCCGCAGGCGCGAGGAGCTGGTGGTGCTGGCGCCCGATGTCGCCGACTTGCCGCCGGCCGAACTCGGGAAGGCGGCCGTGCGATACGGCGCGTCGCTGTACCCCAATATGTCGCTAACGGTGGGGGTTGGCGGTTCCTGCGACGCCCCACGGGAGATCGCTCGCTCGTATGCGCAAGCGCGCCGGACGGCGGAGATCGCGCTACGCTTCGGCCGCCGCGGTGAGGTGGTGAGCTTCGAGAGCTTGGGACTTTACCGGCTGCTGTTCCAGGTGTCGGACCGCACCGAGCTGCGGGGGTTTGTCGATCAGGTGCTGGGTCAATTGCTGGCTTACGATCAGAAGCACCGGACCGACTTCACCCGCACGCTACAGACCTTCTTGGCCAACAACAACAGCGTACAGGTGACGGCGCGGGACCTGTTTGTGCACGTGAACACCGCCGCCTACCGCATCCAGCGCATTCAGGCCATCACCGGGCTCGATCTTGGCACCACGGAAGACTGCCTGCTGGCTCGGGTTGCCCTAATGATTCTGGAGGACGAGACGGCCCGGTGACCCAGGGCAACTCGCTCCGGTTGATCAGGATTTCCGGGGGCCGCGGCTGAGTGACCAGACGCCTGCTATGATGCAACCAAGCGAAGCGCCAGTCCCGATCACCAGGATGGGCAGCTGGCGCGCTCTGCCGAGATCCGACTCCGGCATCCAGGTCATGGCCACAAGCGTCAGTCCGAGCAGGCCCGCCGCCAGCAGGACATAGCCGGACGCGCCAGTGCGGTGCGACAGGCCGCGGTTCCTGCGGCTTGCGTCCGGATCGTCGAACATGCGAATCGGTTCCCCGCCAAGATACCTGCGCGCGTCGGGGAACAACTCGGCGTTGTGCGGAACTGGCCATGCGACCGCATCGCCCGGCACCAGCTCCACCTCCTCGAGCCGGCACCCCTCGCAGTCAAGCCTGATCTCGCTGCCCTCGCGGGTCGCCAGCCAGTACCCGCCAGCCGGATCGGCCGACACCCCCGATAGCGACCAGTCTTCCTGCGCCGCCTCCCACTGCCGGCGGAATGCATCGGCTTCTGTCCGGTTGCGCACGGTCTGGAAGACGATGGTGCACGCCAGCAGATTCAGCCTCGGCTCCAACTCGAAGAACTCGCTGACTTGGTCGTCATAGCGCACCGCCACCAGCAGGTTCCATCCGTCGAAGCGCATATCCTCGATCCACGCGCCGTACAGGTATGCGTCGTCGATACCCAAGGGTGGCGGAGTAGATGGTTGGGTCATGTCTGACTGGCTCCTGAGGCCGCGGGGTGCACCACATTTCTGTTGATCACGTAGCAGTCCACCTCACCGCCGCACCGCGCCACGCGCGTCATCACGTGTTAGAGTACCCCCATATGGCACGCGCAATCCTTTGCGCCTCCGCAGCCGAGGCGGTGGCAGGCATCCCCGACGGGTCGGTCATTATGGTGGGCGGGTTTGCCGCGCGCGATGCGCCGTCGCTGCTGGTTGGCGCGCTGGTGGATCAGGGCGCCCGCGACCTAACCCTCATCTGCAACGGGCCCACCGGCCGGCCGGGGATGAAGGACACGAGCATGCTGGTGCATAACCGGCAGGTGCGGAAGGTCGTCTGCTCGTTCCCGGTACCCTCCACCACGTCGGGCCCGATGACCGATTTCGAGGCGCAATACCGCGCCGGCGAGATTCAACTGGAGTTGGCGCCGCAGGGGACGCTGGCCGAGCGAATCCGGGCCGGGGGCGCAGGCATCGGCGGGTTCTATACCCCAACCGGCGTGGGCACACCCTTCGGCGAGGGCAAGGAGCAGCGCACTATCGACGGTGTGGACTACGTACTGGAGTACCCGCTGGTGGCCGACTACGCGCTCATCCGGGCCCAAACCGCCGACAGCATGGGCAATCTGCTGTACCGCATGTCGTCGCGCAACTTCAACCCCATCATGGCCATGGCCGCCAAGACGACTATCGTGGAGGTGGCTGAGGTGGTGGCTGCGGGCTCGCTGAACCCCGAGCACATTGTGACGCCGGGGCTGTTTGTGCACCGCATTGTGGTGAGGCCGGAGTGATGGACGCGACGACCACTGGTGGCCACCATGCCTAAGGACCGTTTGCCGCGCGAAGTCATCGCGATGCGCATTGCCGCTGAACTGAAAGATGGCGACTACGTGAACCTTGGTATCGGGCTACCGAACATGGTCTCGAACTACATTCCGCCGGGCAAACAGGTGATGTTCCATGCCGAAAACGGTGTGGTGGGCGTCGGCCCTTCTCCCGAGGAGGGTCGTGAGATTCCTGACCTGTTCAACGCCGGCGGGCAACCCGTCACGCTGATGCCGGGCGGCGCAATCGTCGACCATGCGATGTCGTTCGCCATTGTGCGGGGGCGCCACCTGGACGCTGCGGTGCTGGGCGGCCTGCAGGTGGCCGAGAACGGCGATTTGGCCAATTGGATCCGGCCCGACCGCGGCGTCGGCTCCATCGGCGGTGCGGCCGACATTGCCCGCGGCGCCAAGCGCATTTTCGTGGCCATGGAGCACACCACCCGCGATGGCGAGTTCAAGATCGTGAAGCGTTGCAGCTACCCGCTCACCGCGACCAGAGTGGTCGACACCATCTTCACCGACGTCGCCGTCATACGGGTGACGCCGCAGGGCCTGGTGCTGGAGGAGGCGGCCCCCGGCTGGACACCCGAGGAGGTGCAGGCCCTCACCGAACCGACCCTCACCGTGAGCCCGACGTTCAAAGAGATTCAGCTGTAGCTCCCGGTATGCACCCTGGGTCTCGCCATATTGCACTGATGGGTATGGCCTCGGCAGGGGGGAGTCCTGAGTACCGTCGCCGTAAACGGCGGGCCGGGGGAAGGCGAGTCCCCTCAGGCAGGGGAGTGGGGGTGCCTGTCCTGAGCTTGTCGAAGGGTCCCCCACTTCGAGACCCCTGGGGTGGGTGGGCGGGACGAGCCAACGCCCATCCGAAGGCCGCGGTTCGACAGTAGTGCAGTGGTCCACCACCCAAACTCTGAGTTCTTACGCTTAACGCCGCTCCATCCTCTATCGCCCCTGGGGTTGTACTATTGGGTCAGCTATCTAGCCGGCCTCCGCGACCGGTTTCTTGCAGGACCGACCATCATGAGTATTAAAGGGCGCAAGCCTGTTGCCAGCGCACCGCCGCCCCCCGCCAGGGCCACCAGCAAGTTCGGCAGATTCGCGGCCCAGCGTGGTGAGGCTGTGCGCCGGAACGAGCGGGTGATCATCAGGGCGGCGATGGTCATCGCAGGCGTCGCTGTGGTGTGGGTGGTGCTGGCCAGCCTGTTTGGCGGGCGCTCGCCGCAGGTGCAGCCGCTCGTCTTGCCGGCCGTCACGCAGGCTGGGCAAGCGGCCGCCGCCACTCCCCGGCCGCCGATCCTGGTCACGGGTGTCGGTACCCGTCCCAGCGAGAGCTTCCTCTTGCAGTCGGGCCCGGTGAAGTTCACTATGAAGCACGAGGGCAAGGCGGCGTTCACCGTCCGGCTGGAGGATAGCCAGGGTAACCCTGCGGGCGGCGCAGCAGGCCTTGGGTCTGAACTCACGAATAGTGTGGGGGCCTTCATCGGCGAGAAAAGCACGACGATCAGCGGCCCTGGCAGCTATCGATTGCATGTGACGGCGGATGGCCCGTGGCAGATCCTCATCCAGCCCTAGCCCGACTCTCTGAATCAAACGAGGAATGCTGACATGGCACAGATCGATGACGTTGCGGCGGCTATCGCCAAGCGGTTGATTGAACGGAAAGAGACCGTGGCGGTCGCAGAGTCGGCCGCCGGGGGGCTGATAGCAGCGGCGCTGCTGCGGGTCCCAGGGGCCTCGGCCTACTTCCGGGGCGGCGTGGTGGTGTACACCGGCGACGGGAAGCAGCGGCTGGCCGGCATGTCTCCCGAGCAGATCGCCCAACACCGGTCGTCGACCGAGCCCCACACTATCCAGCTTGCCGAGACCATCCGCAGCCGAATGGACACGACATGGGCGGTGGCCGAGACGGGTGCGGCTGGCCCGACCGGCAACCGTTACGGCGATGCGGCAGGGCATGCGGCGCTGGCTGTCGCGGGGCCCGGCGTGGCCGTCACCAGCACGCTGGAGACCGGCAGCAGCGATCGTGCCGCGAACATGGAGGCCTTCGGCGCCGGGGCGCTGCAGTTGCTGTTGGAAGCGCTGCCGAAGAGCTGAGCCGTCACGCGGTGGAACCTCATCCCGACCGGCGACGTGTCTTGGCGGTGGGCCTGCTCACCGGGGTGTTCAGCGGCCTGACCGGCGTGGGTGGCGGCGCGATTCTGGTGAGTCTGTTGGTGTCTGCGGCAGGCCTCAGTCAGCACATGGCGCAGGGCACGTCGCCGGCTATCATCCTGCCGACGGCGCTGTTCGGCGCCATCTCGTACGCGGTGCAGGGGATGGCCGGACGCTTCGAGTTCGACGTGAGCCTGGCCGGCAGCATCATTCCAGCGTTGGCCTTCCCCAGCCTGGCTGGCGTGGTGGTCGGCAGCACGTGGATGGCCGGACTGCCCGCTGCCCAACTGCGGCGATCCTTCGGGGTGTTCCTGTTCTTCGTCGCCGTCTCCATGCTCGCTAGAGACCTGTTACCTATCGGGACACCGGCCGGCCAGCCCGTGGCGGTGCCGTTCATTTTCTGGCTCTTGCTGGGTTTTGTCGCCGGTGTCTTCTCGGGCTTCCTTGGGATTGGCGGGGCCCTGGTTATGGTGCCGTTCATGACCCTGGGCGCCGGCCTGCCCCAGCACATGAGCCAAGGGATAACGCTCGCGGTGGTTGCCATCACCACGGTGGCGGGCGCACTGACCCAGCGCCGGCTGGGGAACGTGAGCGTCGCCGTGGTGAAGACCATGGCGCCGGCGTCGTTGCTGGCTGTGGTGCTGGCAAGCATCGTCGCCGGGTTCTTGGACGCGTTCTGGCTCACTAAGATCTTTGGGCTGGCCATGCTCTACTTCGGGTATCAGTTCACGTTCATCGCGGTGCAGCCCACTACCGCCGAGCCTCCGCGGGCCGATCCCAAGGCGGGGTTCTACAACATCTAGCGGCGTGGGTTCCCGGCAAGAGGCGAAAGGCCGCAGCGGGCCTGCCCCCTGCTCGGTAGAGATGCTAGAATTGTGCCTGCGCCCCCGTAGCTCAGGGGATAGAGCAGCGGTTTCCTAAACCGCGTGTCGGCCGTTCGAGTCGGCCCGGGGGCACCATTTCACCAGCGCTGGCGTCACTCGACACCTTCCCCGGAAGGCCGGCGGGGGTGTGGGCGGGCGGTTTCACGCCAGCGCCGGGTTCCGCACCGACGCTATCCCCGCACGGCCTTGATGTACTCCATGTGGGACCAGGTGCCGGAAATCGAGCCCGGCCAGTCCCAGCCGGCCACGACGGCGGGGTTCACCAGCGCCTCGGCGGGCAGCCAGTGCAGCGGGAATTGCAGATGGCGGTAGAACATGGCATCGCCCACCTTGCGCCAGAGGTCATCCTGCTTCTTCTCGTCCAGCGTCACCCACAGCTCATCCACCCAGGCGTCCACCTCGGCATCCTGGGGGTGATTCGAGATGTTCTGGATGCCGGTGTTCCACGTGCTGGTACCCAACAGTTGGGCCGAGCTGGTGCCATGTAGCTGGAAGTGGTTCGGGTACTGATATTGCCGCAGGCCTGCCGCCCGCTGCGCGGGGTCGAAGTTGGCCAGGGTCACGTTGACGCCGATGTTCCGCCAATAGCCCGCCACCGCCTCCTGCACGTCTTGCCCGCCGGCGAAGAAGATGACCGGCTCTGAGAAGATGTTGAGCACCAGTGGGCGGGCGGCGGAATATCCGGCCTCCGCCAGCATGGCCCGGGACCGGGCGGGATCGTAGCCGTACTCCTGCTCGAAGTCTCGCTCCCACTGCGGGTTCCAGCCTTGGCGGGTTGGGTGGAAGTGGTTCACCACCAGCCGGCTGCCCTTGGCGGCAAAGATGGCCTTGTTCAGCTCATCACGGTTGATGGCTTTGTTTAGCGCGCGCCGCACACGCACGTCGAGCAGCGGGTTATCGGGATACCGATAGCCTTTGGACGGGTCCTTCCAGTCGTTCAGATTGCAGCAGCGGGCGGTGCCCAGCATGGAGCGGAGGCCCGGCGCGGTCGACCGGATGGTCTTCATGCCGGCCTTCTCTGCTTGGCCTACCAGATCGGGTGGCAGGCTCACCAGATGCGCCTCGCCGGCCAAGAGCTGCGCCATCTGCGTCGACGCCTCGCGGGTGAAGCGGAACTCGAATTCCTGGAAGTCGGGCGTCTGCCGCCAGTGCTTCCACCGCGTGCGCTCGTATACCATGCCCACGCCCTGGTTGCGCTGCTTCAGTTGGTAGGGGCCGGTGCCGGCCAGCGGGCCCGTCTGCATGGTGATGGGGCCGCCCAATCGGTCGAAGTGCAGCTTACTGCGGATTGGGGTGCCGCTACCCTCCACCTCACCCCACTCGCGCAGGAGGTTCGCGTTGGGCCGGTTCATCCGGAAGATGATCTCGTGGTCATTCACCTTCTCTATGTCTTTGATGGCGAGGCGGATCTGCGCTGCAGTCTGGGTGAGGGAGTCTTGCTTGATGGCCTCCTGCCACACGTGGATGACGTCTTGCGCCGAGAACTCGCCGTGGTCGTGATGGTACTGGATGCCCTTGCGAAGCTGGAAGCGCATCGACCTGCCGTCGGGCTCGATGTTCCAGGAGGTGGCGAGCCCCGGGACGATCTTGTCGGTCTTGTTATCCAGACCGGTGAGGTACTCGTACATGGGACGCAGCGGCCACATGGTGGGCACGCTCAGGTTCCGCATGTCGTTGGTCTCTTCGCCGGTTACGGGCGGCAGGCTGAAGACGAGCCGGGTCACTTTGGGCTCGCCACCGCCATCGGCGCCGGTGGGTCCGGCAACCGGCGAGGCTGACCCGCAGCCCGTGAACAGCAGGATGCTGAGCAACGCTGGCGCTGCAGTCCGGCCGATTCGAAGCGGATGGGGAAGGATAAGCATCATCGCCTCCTAAGTGACTATGTCAGAACTGGTAGCCCCACCTTGCTGGTCGCTTCGACAGGCTCAGCAAACAGCCCACCCCGCAACCACGCCTTCCGGGGTGCCTGTTGCCTGAGCCTCGTCGAAGGCATCAGGTGGGCGACCCCCGCGATTCGATGACATCGACCGTTTGAGATCGTTACTAAGGAGCCTGGGGGACGGGTTAACTGTGGAGCGGGGGCGGCTGATTGGGCCGCCTCGCTCCACCATAGCCGATGGGCGTTACTGACGCACTGCTCTGATGTTCTCCAGGTGCGACCACGTACCGAAGGAGGGGCCGGGGAACGTCCACTCGCTGACGAACTGCGGGTTGACGACCGCTTCCACGGGGATGAAGAACAGCGGGACGCTGCCGAAGCGGGTGAACATCAACTCGCCGACCTCTTTCATCAGAGCGCCCTGCTTGGCGGGGTCCAGCTCACGCTCAAGCGCGGCGACGATCTTGTTGGTCTCCGCGTCGAAGTAGGCGGTGCCGCCCCGTTGGGGATGGCGCTGCAGGTCGCTGGTGCGGTTGGGCCACGCCGACACCTGGTGGGTGGCGCTGGCATCGATGTACATGTGGTTGGTCCACCGGAAGGCGTTCATCTCGGCGGTCTGCTGCGGCACGTCGGTCTGGATCATCTCGACCTCGACCCCAGCCTTGCGCCACATCGCGGCGATCGCCTCCACCACGTCGGGCGCGTTCGGAATCACCACCGATGGCCTTACCGCGATGTTGGTCTTCAGGGGATTGCTGGGTCCATAGCCGGCCTCGGCCAACAGCTTTTTCGATGCTTCGACGTCGAAGCCGTACAGGTCCGTGAAGCGGCGTTCCCATCCGGCGTCCCAGCCGGGCCAGGTCTGATGCATCTGGTTGATGTGCATGCGCTCGCCCCTGGCGAAGAAGGCCTTCTGCAGCGCGTCGCGATCGATGGCCTTGTTCAGCGCCTGCCGGACCTTGAGGTTCAGCAGCGGCGTGGTGTTGTCGCGGTAGTACTGCCCATCCTGCGTGCGGTTGCAGCACAGCCAGGTGCCCCACGCCCGGGTGCCGGGCACCTGCCCCTTCACGATCTTCATGCCCGAGCGCTCGGCTTGGGGCAGCAGATCGTCGGGCAGCGTGGTGATGTGCGCCTCGCCGGCCAGCAATGCCGCCAGCCGGGTCGATGCCTCCTTCGACCAGCGGAACTCGATCTCGGGGAAGTCGGGCTTGAGGCGCCAGTGGTTGTCGGTGGCCTTGGCGTAGCGGACGTACGACCCGATCTGGCGCTCCACGAAGTCGTAGGCGCCGGTGCCGGCCACGGGCCGGGGCGGGTTGTCGCCCAGGTCGCCCTCTTTATCGCGCTGCGCCTTGCTGCGCATGGGCATCATGTGCCCCGCCTCTGAAATGTACTCGATGAATGCCGAGTTAGGGTTCAGGTGATAGACGACTTCGTAGTCGTTGACGACCTCGATGTTCTTCACGGTGTTCTTCCACCATGTGGCAAGCGAGTAGGCCTTTGGGATTGCGCCCACCAGATCATCGAAGCTATGGACGGCGTCTTTTGCGGTGAACTCGCCGAAGCCGCGGTTGAACTGCACGCCCTTGTGCAGCTTGAACCGGAAGGACTCGCCGTTCGGTTCCAGCGCCCACGAGTCGGCGAGCTGCGGGATGAACTTGCCGGTCTTGGCGTCGTAGCCGATGAGCGCCTCGAACATCGGCCGAATCGGCAGCGTATCGAAGCAGCAGGTCAGCCGGATGTCATTCGACTCGATGGCCGACGGGTTGAGGATAAGCACCACTCGGTTGACTTTGGGCGGGCCGCTGCCGGCCGCCGCGCCGCCCCCGCTATCGCTAGGAGGCACTGGGGCGCTGCAAGCCAGCGAGGTAAGGCCGGCAGCCACGATACTCATGAATGCGAACGACCAACGCCGATTCAGGAACGACATCACCAGCCTCCACTATCACGGGAGTAATTAGGTGATAATCATGGGCCGAGCGATAGGTGTCAACATTGTGAT
>CAXNDA010000024.1:0-12000 GCA_964200875.1 Chloroflexota bacterium
TGAGGCCACTCGTGTTCTTGTGCGCATTGCGCACGCGCGGGCGGCCGCTCAGGCAGTCTCAGGAAGGAGACCCTCCGATGGCGCAATACCGCAAGCAGGATGCCAAGGCGTGGGCGCGCGAAAACGTCCGTAACCAGTGGACAACGCTGATTACTCCCTTCACTCCCGACGACGAGATCGACGAGGCTGGACTCCGCAAGAACATCCGGCACATTCAGTCGCTGGGCACCGCCGGCGCCGGGTGCTCGTGGAACATGGGCGAGTTCTGGGCCCTCACCCGCGAGGAGCGCATCCGCCTGATGGAGATCGTGGCCGACGAGTCGCGCGACAAGTGGCACATCGCCGCCCAGGTCACCCACACCTCCTACAAGGAGGCCATCGCGCTGGCCCACCAGGCCGAGGCGCTGGGCTACGACCTGCTCATCTTCGCGGCGCCCTACATGGTCACCAAGACCGAGAAGGCCGTCATCGAGTTCACGAAGCTGGTGGCCGAGCAGACAAACCTGGGCATCATGTTCTACAACTCGCCGCAGTTCGGCGTGGTGATGAGCGCGCAAGGCCTGCAGGAGATCTGCCGCATCCCGAACGTGATGGGCGTAAAGGAAGCCTCCTTCAATAAGGAGATCTCCCTCGAGACCCACAAGCTCCTCGGCGCAGATGCCGTGATCAGCACCCCCGACGAGTGGATCTACTGGGCCGCCAAAGAGCAGGCCATCGAGCATCAGCAGGTGATGTTCGCCAACACCTCGGACTGGCGGTTCGACCTGCCCGGCCGCAACCACTACGTGCAGTTCATCAACCAGGCCAGCACCGGCAACCTGGACGACGCGTTCTACGCGACCCACCTCAAGGCCATCAAAGACCTCTCGGACCGCTGGTGGATGGACACGGTGAAGAAGGCGGGCGGCGTGCTGCCGCTGGCCATGTGCAAGTATTGGGGCGAACTGATGGGCATGGCCGGCGGGCATCCGCGGCTGCCGATTCTGGATATGGCGCCCGAAGACAAGGCGCAACTGAAGCAAGAACTCGAGGCGGTGCTCGCACCCGACCTCGTTGTCGGAGGGTAGCGACACATGATCCTTATGGCAAGCGTCCAGAACTTCCCCGAGGCTATCGAAGCCGATAAGGGCGGCGCGGACATCATCGACGTCAAGAACTTGCAGGAGGCGTTGGTCGGTTCCGCCGAACCCGGTGTGGTAAAGGACATTCGAGACGCCATCGATCCCGAGAAGCACGTCAGCCTCACCCTCGGCGTGGTACCGAAACAGGTGGGCACCGTCGCCATGGCCGTCTACGCCGCCGGGGCCATTGGCGCCACCTCCGTCAAGGTCGGCTTCCTCGATCACTCCTATGACCTCGCTCTCGAGATCCTCCAGGCGTCCAAACGGGCGCTCGAGGGCACCCAGACCAAGCTCATCGGTTCACTGTTCGCCGATAACCACCTGTTCGATGGCGGCCTCGACCCCCACCGCATGAACGAGCTGGCCAAGGCAGGCGACTGCGATGGCTGGCTGATCGACACCCTCACCAAAGACGGCCGCAACCTCTTCGACTTTGTGCCGGAGCCCGAACTACGCGATATGGTGATGGCGGGCAAGGAACTGGGCATGAGTACCTCGCTCTCCGGGCACCTCCGCCTGCAAGACCTCGACGAATTGGCCCGCTGCAATCCCGACATCGTGGGCGTGCGCGGCGCGGTTTGCCGCAACCCCGGCGAGCGCGAGACCGCGGTCAACTGGGAGGCGGTGGCCAACTTCCGCAAGGAACTGCTGAGCCGCATGACCGGTGAGGTCGACGTGTGGGGTGAGGGGCCCGCCAAGGCCAACAGCGGCTGGGTGGTCATCGACGGCCGCGGCAAGACCTGCGCCGGTATCATCGCCGCCCTGAGCGCGCAGGTGGCCAAAGACACCAAGTCGATGGTCGAGGTCATCATCCCCGATGTCCTCAACACCTTCGACGTCATCGTCTGGGCCCGCAAGAACAGCCACACCCTGCTCAGCCAGCGCAACGACGAGGACAACAAGGCGGTGCGGATTCTGGTTCAGCCGTAACCGAGGCCATGGAACTACAGCGAAGGGCGGGGGATATCCCCGCCCTTCGGTGATCCACGGGATTCGCGCGGGCGATACCGGTTGGTTGCCATCAGCATCCGGTGATGCGTTCGACGGCGCTCAAGCGACACCTACCGCGAGGGGCTGCCCGGTTAGCGACGGGCGAGTATCCCAGGTACACTTACCAGCACTCACCACTCGACAGGAGACAACCACGATGCGCATCGGATTCATTGGTCTCGGCCTCATGGGCAAACCCATCGCGACCAACCTGGTGAAGGGCGGGCTCGACCTGGTGGTGCACAACCGCAGCCAGGGCAAAGTCCAAGAGCTGGTGGCGCTGGGAGCTACCGCCGGAACCTCGCCCCGCCATGTCGCCGAGCAGTGCGACATCGTGCTGCTGTGCCTGCAGGGCGGCGAGACGGTGGAGCTGGTGCTGGCGGGGCCCGAAGGCGTGCTGGAGGTGGCTCGGCCTGGCATGATCGTGGTTGACCACAGCACCATCGGCCCCGACGCGGCTAAGAGCATTGCCGCGACCTGCGCCGCCAAGGGTGTCACCTACCTCGACGCGCCGGTCTCGGGCACCGGCGCCGTAGCCTGGAGCGCCGGCCTCACCATCATGGTTGGGGGTGACCGCCAAGCGTATGAGGTGGTGCAACCCTACATCAGCAAGGCGGCGAAGCACACCTTCCACACTGGGCCGGTGGGCTCCGGCAACATCGCGAAGATGATCAACAACCTGATGCTCAACACCAACCAGGCCGCCACCATGGAGGCGCTGGTACTGGGCGCAAAGCTCGGCGTGGACCTGGAGGCGCTGTACGAGGTCGTCGGCACCGCGTCGGGCGACAGCCGGCAGTGGCAGAAGGTGACGCCCGGCATCCTGCGGCGCGACTTCACCCCCAGCGCCACCATCGCGAGCTTTACCCACGGCGAGGAGAACATCAAGGCCTTGGCCGACTCGGTGGGGTCGCCGACACCGATGTTCGACACGGCCAGCAAGCTCTGGCACGACGCGCTGGCCATGGGGCTGGGCGCCGAGGACCCGACCGCGGCGATCAAGGTGCTGGAGAAACGGGCCGGCATTGAGGTGCGGGGTAAACAAGCGCCGCCGAAGTAAGCGAGGGGTGGCGCGCCTACGGGCGAAAGCCACGCAGCACCATCGCGCGCCGCGTGCCGAACCCGAAAGCCTCGCACCGTCACGGCCGCGGCGCCCCGGCCCGAAAAGCCGCCGGCTTCAGCCGGCGGACCCGCCCCTCCCATTCGCCGGCACCCTCCGTCAACAGGCGGTTTGACGTGGCCGCACCCGCCTCCGATAATCACGCCATCAATACCTTGGCCTGCAAGCCATACCTCTAGGAGGGTCTCATGCTCAGTCGTGCCGAAAACGAGATGCTATGCCGGACCGGCCCCGGCACCCCCATGGGCGAACTCTTCCGCCGGTTCTGGATGCCGGCGTTGCTGGTGAGCGACCTGCCCGAGCCCGACTGCGAACCGGTGCGCCTCAAGGTGCTGGGCGAGAACCTGGTCGCCTTCCGGGATAGCAACGGCAAGATCGGCATTCTGGAGCGGCAGTGCCCGCACCGCTTGGCCGACATGTGGTTCGGCCGCAACGAAAACGGTGGGCTGGCCTGCGCCTACCACGGCTGGAAGTTCGACGTCGATGGCAAGTGCATGGAGATGCCGACGGAGACCGCCGAGAGCAGCTACAAGCACAAGGTGCGCATGACCAGCTATCCCGCCGCCGAATGGGGCAGCGTGGTATGGGTCTACATGGGCCCGCCCGAGCAGCAGCCCGAGCTGCCGCAGATGGAGTGGTGCCGGGTGCCCGAGAGCCATCGGGTGGTGTCGAGCTGGCTGCAAGACAGCAACTACATGCAGGCCACCGAGGGCGAGATCGACTCCGCCCACATCAGCTTTAACCACCGCTGGATGAACATGGACGCCCGCCCGGCGGGTCAGCGGCAGCCGGGTCGGATGCTGGCCGACGGTAGCCAGATGCAGGTGCTCGACGGTGCGCCGCGCCTGACGGTGAAGGAGACCAATTATGGCTTCACCTACGGATCGCGCCGCGACATCAAGAACGGCGAGTACTATTGGCGCGTCACCCAGTTCCTGCTGCCCTTCTTCAGCATGATCCCGGGGCCTGGCCGAACCGCAGGCGGCGGACGCTGCTGGGTGCCGGTGGATGACGAGCACAACATGGTGTTCCAGTACAACGCCAACGCCGATGCGCCGATGACCGATCAGCAGCAGACGAGCTTCCGCTCGAGCCCCGAGGCCCTGTACCGGGAGCATCACGAGCTGAAGGACGGCACCATCATCGATTGCTGGCGGCCCAAGCGGCAGCGCGGCAACGACTACCTGATCGACCGCCGCATGCAGAAGTTCGACAACTACACCGGCATCGCCAGCGGCCGCGAGCAGGACATGGCGATGACCGACGGCATGGGCGCCATACCCCAGCGGTGGCGCGAGCACCTGGGCACCACCGACATCGCGATCATCACCGCCCGCAAGATACTGCTGCGGCTGGCCCGCGAACTGCAGGAGGGCAAGGAGCCGTACGCGCCGCATCATGGCGACGCCTACCGCGTCCGGCCCATCGACATCGTGTCGCCCGAAAGCGACTTCGCCAAGCTGTACGACCTGCATCACGACCTAGCGCTGGCCAAGGTCTAACGGCAGGCTTGCAGCGTTCGAAGGCCGTGGCGTTGAGCGCCACGGCCTTTTCGTTGCAGGGTCCCTTCGCCGCAAGGCTGCGGGTGGTACCGGATGCCCGGTCACCCCGACAAGCAGCACTCGCCCCCCGCCAGATACGTCGCTGCCACTGCCTGACATCAGCGCAATGTCATGCCAACACAAGGAGGCGTCTGGGGCCGTGGTCCGCACGCCAGCCCAAAACCCAACGACGGTCGTCCAACACCCCCCTCAGCGTACGGTCATGCCGACGCCAGGAGGCATCTGGGGCGGCGGGGGCTCGCTCCCGGTCGAAACCCAACCCTTGTGCGACCTAACTCACCGCACTCTGTCATGCCGACACAAGGAGGCATCTGGGGCAGCGGGGGCTCGCTCCCCGGTCGAAACCCAACCCCTGAGGGACCCAGCCCACCGTCCCCTGCCATCCCGAGACAAGGAACCACCTCGGGCAGTGGGCCCCACGCCAGCCCGAAACCCAACGCCCACCACACACCCCCATGCACCTTCATGCCTGCAGCCGCAACAATCCCCAGGCCCGCCACATCCCACCCAACACCGCCTCACCAACCGAGACCCAGAACCCCGTGACCCGTGACATACCTGTCGCCCCGCCCCCGTCAGGTGCGATACCCTTAGCCAGTGGACATTCTTCTCGCCTCATCCGACATGGCTGCGGCGCAGCGCGGCCGGCTCGCCGTCCTTAAAATGCGCTTTTTGCGAAACGAACAACCCCTCGCGCCATATCCCGGGAAGAAACGCGCAACAATGCCAATGAGGCCAAGGCGCCGCAAGCCCCGGCCGCTGCCGGCCTAAAGGAACTCACGTGCCGGATCAACCTTGGGTCACCCTCACCTCCGAACTGGTAATCGACAACCGCTGGATGCGGGTCCGGCGTGACTCGGCCCGCTTGCCGAACGATCTGCTGGTGCCCGATTACTACTACTTAGACGGCGGCGACTTCACCCAGGTATTCGCGGTCACTGAGGCCGCTGAGGTGCTGCTGGTGCGGCAGTACAAGTACCCGCCACGCCAGGTTACGCTCGAGCTACCCGCAGGCTCCATCGACCATGAGGATGCCGATCCGCTGGCGGGCGCCCAACGCGAGCTGCGGGAAGAAACGGGCTACGGCGGCGGCGACTGGCGGCTGCTGGGCGCGCTGCACACCTCGCCGGGCAAGGCCAACACCCGCTCCTTCGCGTACCTAGCCACGGGGGTCGTCCGCCTCGGCGACCAGCAGCAAGATTCCACCGAGGACATCGAGGTCGTGACCGTACCGCTGCGGGAGGTGCTCGACGTCATGACCAGCGGCGCCGTGGTAGACTCGAATTCGCTTGCGGCCTGCCTATTCGCGCTGCGGGCGTTGGCGGTTATCTGATATTGGAGGCTCGCTGATGGAAATCGGTATCGCAACACCGGCGATGGTGCCCGGTATGACCCGAGAGCTGTTTCTGGACTGGGCCAAGAAGGCCGACGCCAGCCCCTTCGCCAGCCTGGGCGTCACCGACCGGGTGGTGTACAGCAACTGGGAGCCGCTGATTGCCCTGGCGGCCGCGGCGGCGCTGACCACCCGGGTGAAGCTGGTGACCCATATCCTGATGTCCACCCTGCGCAACACCGGCATTCTGGTGAAGCAGGTGACCACCATCGACCAACTGTCGGGCGGGCGGCTGATCCTCGGGCTAGGGGTCGGCAGCCGCGTGGAGGACTTCGACGCGGCGCCGGCGCCAATCCACGAGCGTGGCAAGATCATGGCGGCCCAGCTCCAGGCCTTTCGCAACGCCTGGGCCGGCAAGCCCATCGCCGAGGGTGTGCCGGCGTTCGGTCCGGAGCCGGGGCAGCCGGGGGGCCCGCCCATCCTGATCGGCGGGCGAACGCCGAACCCGCTGCGCCGCGCCGGGCAGGTGGCCGACGGCTACATTGGCGGCACCAGCTACACCGCCGCCAGCCTGCACGAGAACTTTCAGCACGTGGAGGCGGCATGGAAGGAGGCCGGGCGCCCCGGCAAGCCCCTGCTCGCCGTCATCGACTACTACGCGCTGGGCAGCGATGCGGATGTCGATGCGGGGCGTGACTACATCCAGACGTATTACGCCGCCATGGGAACCGGCGCAGGCCGTCTGGCGCGCGGGGTCAAGGCAACGCCGCAGGAAGTCAGCGACACCATCAAGGAGTTCCGGGACGCAGGTGTAGACCACTACATGCTGATGCCGACGGTGCCAAATATCGCCCAATTCGATCGGCTGGCCGAAGTAGTTGCAGGAGGCTAGGCATGTTCAAGCAAGGGGGAGCGGCAACCCCTGAGGAGTACATTGCCGGGCTGGATGAGCCGCGTCGCAGCCAGATCTAAGCACTGTACGACATCATTGTGCACGCGGTCCCGACCGAACGAGGACATCCACCTTGACGTGCTGGCGGAGTACATCCGCGAGGGCGTTGAGCTCCAGATGCGCCAATACCCGGTAGTGCCTCAGTTTAGAAATGAGGGAGAGTACCGATAGTAGGGTGGGCAGAAAGGGTAGTGTCCCTCTATACTTGACTCAATAGGGGATGAGGAGCTAGTCTTCCGAGACACATCATCGCTACCCAGAAGGAAAGGGGGCCGTTGAGACTATGGGACAACGCCGGGCATCCACACACTTCCTATACGCCATGCCATCCTTCTGGGAAGGTTGGGCAAGGACAATTGATCTCGGTGACACACTGACCGAGTTCAACGGCAGCCCAGATGAACGGTTAGCAGACTACTACGCACTACGGTCAGATTGGTACGTCATAGGCGACGATTTGATAGGGGTGTATGAACAGGCGATGCATGGCCTCAAAGAGGAAGCGCCCGCATAAACAGGAAGCTGATGGAGCAAAGAGGGCGATGGTGCCACCATCGCCCTCTTCCAATCCTGTTCTTAGCCGAACGCCTGCAGCGGTCACAACTACGTCGATGTTCATGGGGCCGCTTCCGCCCCCTGACCTCCTAGCGCAGTACAACGCACTCATCCCCGATGGCGCTGATCGGCTAATGAAGCTTACTGAAGGACAGTCGGCCCATCGGCAGAGGATGGAACGGTCAGCCTTGAATCACGAGATGAAACGCTCTATCCTAGGACTCTACGCAGCATTAGGATTCGGGCTCGTCATGTTGCTCGCCGCCTTCCTTCTCATTTGGTCTGGCAAGTCAATTGAGGGTTTCGTCTTGGTTGCTGGAGAAGTCAGCGCCGGCGTGGGCATTTTTGTTTATGGTGACACGCGCCGCCGTGAGGAGCGACGCGAGCGATTCGCACAAGCTAACCGTCGGTAGAGCCGCCTACCAGAGCGGCGGCCCCACCCTCGCCGACTAAGCTGGGGCCACTAACTCCCCTTCAGTAGGAGCATGTCCGCATCCACCATCATCGCCGCCAGCTCGGTGAAGTTCACCGTTGGCTCCCAGCCGAGCACGCTTTTCGCCTTACCCGCGTCGCCAACCAGCAGGTCCACCTCGGCCGGCCGCATGAAGCGGGGGTCCTGCACCACGTACTTGGTGTGGTCCAAGCCCACCCGCCCGAACGCGGCCTCACAGAACTCTCGTACGGAGTGTGTTTCGCCGGTCGACACCACGTAGTCGCCAGGCTCTGCCTGTTGCAGCATGAGCCACATCGCCGTCACGTAGTCGCCCGCGAAGCCCCAGTCGCGGCGCGCCTCCAGGTTGCCCAGGCGCAACTCGCTGTCCAGCCCCATCTTGATGCGGGCAGCGCTATTGGTGATCTTTCGCGTCACGAATTCTAGGCCACGACGCGGTGATTCGTGATTGAACAGGATACCGGACGAAGCATGCAGCCCGTAGCTCTCACGATAGTTGACGGTAATCCAGTGACCGTACACCTTCGCCACACCGTACGGGCTGCGTGGGTAGAAGGAGGTCGACTCATTCTGGGGGACCGCCTGCACCTTGCCGAACATCTCCGAAGAACTCGCCTGGTAGAAGCGGATCTCAGGGTCGACGATGCGGATCGCGTCGAGCATCCGGGTCACGCCGAGTCCGGTCACCTCTCCGGTGAACACCGGCTGCGACCACGAGGTCTGCACAAAACTCTGCGCTGCCAGGTTGTACACCTCTGCGGGCCGGGTGTCGCGCAGAATGCCGATCATCGAGACCTCGTCCAACAGGTCGCCGGAGATCAACTCGACCTTGTCCTGAATGTGCCGGATGCGCTCGAAGTTCACCGTGCTCGACCGGCGCACCATGCCGGTCACGTCGTACCCTTTCTGCAACAGCAACTCCGCCAGGTAGGAACCGTCTTGCCCCGTGATACCGGTGATGAGTGCCCGTGGTTTAGCGGCCATGTGGTTCGTCCCCTCTTTATGTCTCTTTAGACTAACGCTTTCCCTGGGGGAGCGTCTGCTAAGTGGGTTAGCGTCTTACGGCAAACGCTATACTGGCTGCATGCCACAGAACTCCGGGGCCGTGCAACCGTTGGGGCAGCGCATTGGCATGCTGCGAGCAGAACGCGGCTGGACGCAGGCGGCGTTGGGCGAACGGCTGGCCATGTCGCGCGTGGCGGTGAGCCACCTGGAGATGGGGCTGGCGATGCCCAGCGAGCGCTCGGTGCTGCTGCTGGCGGGCCTGTTCAAGCTGGAGCCGCACGAGTTGGTAGACGGCACCAACTACCCCGTGGCCCGGCGGGAGCGGCTGCCCGAAGTAGCCTGCAGATACACCGAACTGGAGCTACGGCTGGCCGAAGCACGGCAGACGCTGCACACGCTCCGGAGGACGAGCCTGCACCTAGCGGGCACAGACGTCGTGAAGCAGCTCCTCGACGAGGCAATCAGCACGCTCTTGGAACTCGCGGAGCTCTGCACCAGTCCTGCTGAGCGAGAACAGGTGCATGAGGCGCTGGCCGAACTCACCGACGGTCGCCAAGCGCTCACCGGGGCCCGGGTCAGACGCTAAGCGTCGACGCCCAGTTGCCGGCGGTACGCGGCGTGCATGAAGGGATTGTTCTCCCGCTCCTCGCCAATCGTGGTGGCCTGTCCATGGCCCGGGTGCACTGACGTATCATCTGGCAGTGGCATCAGTTGCCCGTCGATGGACTGCAGCAGCGACGGTAACGAACCACCGGGGAAGTCCCACCGGCCAATGCTATTGCAGAACAGCGTATCGCCCGTAATCACCGCGTGCTCCACGGGGAGGTAAAAGCTGCAGCCGCCGGGCGTGTGCCCCGGTGTGAACCGCACCTGCACCTCCACGTTGCCCACCATCACGTTCACTCCCGGCTGCAGGGGTGCGTCGGCGGGGGGCGATGGGTCGGGCTTCATTTCCCAGCGGGCAGCGGTGGCCGACAACGAAGCGACAATCTCCTCGTCCTGTGGGTGATAGAGCAGCTTGGCATCCGGCGCCTGCTTCTTGAACCAGCCGTTGTTGTACACGTGGTCGAAGTGGCCGTGGGTGTTGATGATGTACTGCAGCACCAACCCCTCGTCCTGTACAAACTTCCAGAGCTTCTCGCTGAAGATCGTAGGGTCGACGATAGCCGTCAGCCGGGTAGCTTCGTCGTAGATGAAGTACACGTTGTTATCAAGCGGACTCACGCCCTCGAAGCTACGAATCGGCATGGGTCATTCCTCTCAACGAGCCGCCAGCGCAGCGGTATATGCCGCGGGCGTGTTCATGTCGACGTGGATCAACGGGGAATCGATGGGCACCTCGCGCTGGTGGTCGAGGTGGCGGTAGACCACTGCCCGCAGCCCCAGCGTCGCGTCTTGGACATCTCGCATCTCGCCCAATAGCCGGCCCGAAAACAGCACCGGATGTCCGCGGCGGCCACCATACACCGGCACCAGGATGTCTGCATCGCTATCAGCAGCGGCTTGAAACAGCGGCCGCATCACCACCGCCGGGCGGGGCTGGTCGACCCCGAGCACGGCGATCCATTCGGCGGATGCGGGCACCAACGCCGCTGCGGCCCGGACCGACGTCGCGCGGCCCTCGGCGAATTGGTCGTTGATCACCACGGTGGCCCCAAGCCCGTCGACGAAAGGCTGCACCCGGTCGGCCCGGCTTCCGAGCACCACCACCACCGCATCGCATCCGGCGGCCCGCAATTGCTCCACCTGATAGCGAACCAACGGGCGTCCCTTCCAGTCCAACAGCGGCTTGGGGCTGCCCATGCGGCGTGATTCACCTGCCGCCAGAACAATCCCTGCTATCACGGGGTCAACTCCCGCCGCTCCACAATGCGGCCCCAGCCTGTAGTTCTTCCCGCACGGAGGTCTCGCATAATGCCCGGCAGGTACTCCGTCAACTCCGCTGCGAGCAGCCCCGATTCGCCGCGCTCCGTCCGGAATGCTTCGCCAGCCAGGCCGTGCAGAAACACCCCGCAGCACGCCGCCTCGAACGGCGCGAGACCTTGGGCCAACAGCGCCGCCGTGATGCCCGCCAAGACATCGCCGGTGCCGGCGGTGGCCAACGCAGGGTTGGCAAAGGGTGCAATGCGTACCGCGCCATCGGGAGCCGCCACCACAGTGTATGCGCCTTTGAGCACGACGACACGACCCCAAACTGCAGCGGCCCCGCTTGCCGCCTTCACCCGATCTCGCTGGACGTCTGCCACATTGCTCCCAAGGAGTCGAGCCATTTCGCCCGGATGCGGCGTCAGCACCACCTGCTGGGGTAAGTCGTGCCACCAGTCGGGAATCGCAGCCAGCAGATTCAGGCCATCGGCGTCCACCACCACCTTTGCGTGGGCAGCAATGCCATCCAGCAGCAACGCCTCCAGGAACGCGCGGGCACCGGCCGACTGGCCCATGCCACACCCCGCCACCAGCGCGTCGTAACGGCCAACAGCCTCCTCCACCATCGGGGCGGCGCCGGCGGCGATGCCCCCCTCAGCCGACTCGGTCAGCGGCAGATGGGTCACTTCCAGCAGTGTCGCTGCCATTGCCTGGGACACGGTATGAGGGGCCGCCAGGGTCACGAGGCCGGCCCCGGTCCGCAGTGCAGCACGACACGCAAGCACCGGGGCCCCCATGTAGTGCGCGCAACCGCCAACGCTGAGCACACGGCCGAAACTTCCCTTGTTGGAAGCACTCTCGCGCGTGGGAAGGAGCAACGCTATGGCTGCAGGCTCCAGCAGCTGGGCCGTTAGGCCGGACATCGCGGCTGCAGGAAGGCCGATATCGGCAACCACCAGGCGTCCAACGAGATCGGCCGCCGGGAAGCGGAAGTCGCCGTGCTTGGGCAATCCGAAGGTCACGGTAGCATCGCAGCGTAACGTCG
>CAXNDA010000025.1:0-11858 GCA_964200875.1 Chloroflexota bacterium
TATGCCCCGAGGGGTCCTGACCATCTCGACGGGACCGCGCACAACCAACTCCACCCCCCACTGCGCTTCCGGGCTCACCAGCACCTCGTCCACATCATAGTGGCGCGTGCTGCCGGTGAGTTCCTTAAGCAATTGAGAGACGTTATACCGCACGGGAGACCTCTGTGCAGAAGGCACTTTGGTATTATACGCACCTGATCCCTAACGGGACAACCGCACCCCTGATGACCGATCTCCAGCGCTCGTTGGTATTCAGCCGGTAGGCGCTATTAGCGCTCACCCCAGGCAACGCCCACGATGTCGCTGACCGCAGCCACCCCTTGCTGGTCGAGGTACTGTCCGAGACCATCAATGACCCGTATTGCCGTGGTTGGATCGGTGAACGTGGCAGTGCCGACCTGCACCGCGGCAGCACCAGCCATCAGAAACTCCAGAGCATCGTTAGGGCCCGAGATCCCGCCACAACCGATAACAGGTATCTGCACCACATGGGCAACCCGCCAGGTGTTGTACACCGCCACCGGCTTGATTGCGGGACCCGAGAGGCCGCCATGTCCCCGGCCGATGCTGGGACGGCGTTGGCGAACGTTGATGGTCATTCCGACTACCGTGTTCATGACGGTCAGAGCATCGGCCCCGGCGTCCTCGACTGCAAGAGCAACGGTGCGGATATCGGTGACATTGGGGGTGAGCTTCACCAGCACTGGAAGGCTGCTGATGCGCTTCACCGCGCGTGTCACCTCCGCGGCAGCAACGGGGTCAGCCCCGAACTCCAGGCCGCCCTGGTCCACATTGGGGCAACTGATGTTCACCTCGATACCGGCGATGCCCTCCACGCCCTCGAGCGCGTCGGCCATGCGCCGGAATTCGTCCACGCTCTCTCCCGAGATATTGACGATAACTGGCACCTGCCATTGTGCCCACATCGGTGCTTTGTCTGCGACAACCGAATGAATCCCGACGTTCTGCAGCCCGATGGAGTTCAGCATGCCAGCGGGCGTCTCGGCCACCCGCGGCTGGGCGTTACCTTTGCGGGGATGCTCGGTGATGCCCTTGCTGACGATCCCGCCGAGGCGTTGGATGTCGATCAAGCCCGCGTACTCGGTGCCGTACCCGAACGTCCCCGATGCGGTAAGTACAGGGTTTGCCAGCCGAAGCCCGCTCTTGTGCTTGGGCGCCAGCTCCACGGAGAGGTCCGCCATAGGGACTCCTTAGGGAATATCGGAGTCAGTATAGCGGATCAACCAGGCGGCAAGTGTCTCGGCGCACCGGCGACCCCAGAATCAACGGGAAGCGGAGGCCATCCACGGTCTGCACCGCCCGTGGATGGGTTAAGCTAGGGAAGTGCCCAGACCGACACGAGGTGACGTTTGCTACGGATAGGATGGTTCTCGACTGCCCGGGGACCCAGCTCTCGAGCGCTGCTCAGTGCGGTGCACCATGCGATACAAGCCGGCTCCATCGATGCTGAGATCGCTTACGTCTTCTGCAGCCGGGTGGACGGTGAGTCCGACGAGACAGACCAGTTCCTCGCGCAGGTTCGCGGCAGTGGCATCCCACTCATCGCCGAGTCTTTTGAACGGCGCCGCCAAGAGGCTGGAGCGAAGGGCTTGGGCTTCGCCGGTGGGAAGTTCGCCGCCTGGCGCGAGGCCTATGACGCGGCGGTCCTCCGGTTGGTTCAGGATCGGCAGGTGGATGTGGTGCTGCAAGCGGGCTACATGCTGGTGTGGACGCCGCTGTTGTGCGAGCGCCTCCGCGGGCTCAACCTGCACCCCGCAGAACCCGGCGGGCCGGTGGGCACGTGGCAGCAGGTCATCTGGCAGCTCATCGATCAGCGCAGCACCTCGTCTGGTGTGTACATGCACCTGGTCACGCCTCATCTCGATCAGGGGCCGGTGGTGGCATTCTGCCGGTACCCTATCGATATGCCCGACTTCGCTGAAGCCTGGCGGGCAGTGGGGGATACCCCTGCCGCAGAGCTACGCGCTCAGTTCGGCGAGGACCTCCCCCTTTTTCAGCGCATTCGGGCCGCCGGTGTGCGCCGGGAAGTGCCGTTGATTCTCAACACGCTGCAGGCCCTGGCGCAAGGCCGCCTCACTTTGGACACCACTGACCCGCCGCCAGCGCCGTTGGACCTCACCGAGGTCGTTGAGCTGCAGCTGGCCGCGGTTCCTGAGGTCCGCGGCGCGTGAGGGCCATTGCGGTACTCGCCGTGGTGTTTGGGCTCATCGCGTTCCTGGGCGGGCCGTCAGCCGACCTGCGCGGTTTCGTGGACAACCTGCCGGTAATGCCCGAGCCCATCGAAGGCATCCTGCCGCGCTCGACGGCGACAGCGCTGGCGACACCAGCCCTGCCTGCCACCCCGGCGCCCCAACCAACGGCGCTGACGCCCGGTCCGCAGCTCACGCCCACGGTAAGCCGTGAGACCGTGATGACCGAAGAGGAGGTCAACCGGCGGATTAACGAAGCCGTCGCCTCCGGGGTGCCGGTGCCGGTGCAAAACCTCAGCGTCCGTCTGCGTGGCAACAACCTCATCGACTTTACCGGCAGAGCAAACCTTGGCGGCGTCACTGCAGACCTTGCGGCCACAGTAGCGCTGGTATCGAGCAACGGGCAGGTGACCGTTGACGTTCGGAGCGCACAGGCCGGCCCATTCCCCGTGCCCAGTGGCTTGGTCAGCCAGCTCGTACAGCAGGCGCTCTCGGCGCTGGGCGCCAGCGGTCCCGATGCCAGCCGCCTTCCGGACGGCATCGATCGGGTGGAGGTACGGCCGGGTGCTCTGGTGCTGATTCGCCGTTAAGCGAAAGCGCCCCGGGAGCATCCCAGGGCGCTTTCTTGCCTCACGTGCCGCGGCTAGGCAGAACTCTCCGCCATCTGTTCGCCGTCGAGTCCCACCGGGGCCGACGTATTGCTGCGGGTAAGCAGCAACGGCGGAGTCCGCTTATTGATGGTATCTGCGCCCACCACGCACTTCTGAATATCCGGCCGAGAGGGTATCTCGTACATGATGTTCATGAGCGTGTCTTCGATGATGCTGCGCAAGGCCCGTGCGCCGGTCTTGTGCTGCAGCGCCTGCTCGGCGGCTGCCTCAATCGCCTCTTGGGTGAAGCTCAATTCCACCTGATCGAGGGCGAACATCCGCTGGTACTGTCGCACCACGGCGTTGCGCGGCTCCGTGAGCACCCGGACGAGCGCCTCCTTGTTGAGGGGGTCGAGCGCCGTCATGGTCGTCAAGCGGCCGACGAACTCGGGGATGAGACCGTACTCCAGCATGTCGTCGAACACGACTTCGTGGAACAGCTCGTCCGGGTTCGCTGGCAGCTTCTCGCGCTGTTGATGCGCGGTGAACCCGATGGCCGTGGAGCCCAGCCGTCGCTGGATAATGCGCTCCATGCCCTCGAATGCCCCACCGCAGATGAACAGAATGTTCGTGGTGTTGAGTTGAATGAACTCCTGGTGCGGGTGCTTGCGGCCACCCTGCGGCGGCACGTTGGCCACACACCCTTCGATGATCTTCAACAGTGCCTGCTGCACGCCTTCGCCCGATACATCACGAGTGATCGAAGGGTTCGCCCCCTTGCGGGCAATCTTGTCGATTTCGTCAATGTAGATGATGCCGCGCTCGGCCTTGGAGACGTCGAAGTCTGCCGCTTGAATCAAGCGCAGCAGGATATTCTCCACGTCCTCGCCCACATAGCCGGCCTCGGTCAGCGAGGTGGCATCGGCGATGCAGAACGGCACATCCAGCACCTTCGCCAGTGTGCGCGCCAGCAGCGTCTTGCCCGAACCAGTTGGGCCAATCAGCAGGATGTTGCTCTTCTCCAGGTCAACATCGCCCGGCTGGCCGGAGTGGCCAATGCGCTTGTAGTGGTTGTAGACGGCAACGCTCAGCACCTTCTTGGCCCGGTCCTGGCCAATCACGTACTCGCTAAGCTGCTCGTAGATGCGCTGCGGTGTCGGCATCCGCCCGGTGTCGGCGACTTGACGGGTATTGCGCGAGGTCTCTTCGTTGATGATCTCTCGGCACAGTTCCACGCATTCGTCGCAGATGTACACCGCACCCGGACCGGCGATAAGCCGTCGGACCTGCTCCTGGCTCTTCGCACAAAAGGAGCAGTGATACTGCATTCGCGTCCCTCTGGATGCCGGCATAAGACCCCTTTTCCTGAATGATGAAGCCTTAGTCGACTATGCTTTCGCGGGTACTGCCTGCTTCTCCAACACCTCGTCGATAATGCCGTACTCTTTCGCCTGCTCGGCGCTCATGTAGAAGTCGCGATCGCTGTCATGCACAATGCGTTCCATCGACTGTCCGGTAGTATCGGCCAGAATGCCCCGGATCATCGCCTGGCTGCGCAGGATCTCTTTTGCGGCAATCTCGATGTCGGATGCCTCACCGGTCGCGCCGCCACGTGCCTGGTGCATATGCACGGTGGAGTGCGGCAGCGCATACCGCTTGCCCTTTTGGCCGGCGGTCAGAATAACGGTGCCCATGCTGGCGGCCAAGCCCACACAGATGGTGGAGACCTCTGGGCGGACCAACTGCATGGTGTCGTACATCGCGAGACCAGCCGAGATAACCCCACCCGGGCTATGGACGTACAGATGCACATCCTTCTCGGGATCCTCACGGTCGAGGTACAGAAGCTGGGCCACAATCAGGTTCGCCACGTTGTCGTCGATCGGTGTGCCGAGGAACACGATGCGCTCCCGCAGCAACAGCGAATAGATGTCGAAGGCTCGCTCTCCCCGGCCGCTGGTCTCGATGACCATAGGCACGACGTTGGAGATTTGCTGTATGTAGCGCGGATCGCTGAGCTGGCTATTCAGTTGCTTGCTGCTGGGAACGTTGAACATGCTTACCTCTTTCTGCAATAAACCTACTGACTGAGTCTGCGATTAAGTGGCGTCGGCCGGTTCGCGCCGCCGCCGGGGCCGGGGTGCTGGTTTCGCTTCCTTGGCCGCCACCGCCGCCACGGGCGCTCCCACACGCTCGATCAGATTGTCCATGAGCTTGCGGGACACCAAACTGCTGCGGACAGACTCGCGCCGCTCATCGCTATCGAACCATTGGCGCAGCTCTTCGGTCTGTTCACCGGCTTCGGCCAACACCTTGTCGATCTCGGCCTGCACCTCGTCGTCCCCAATCTCCGTCGTCTCCTGATCCCGCAGTTCCTGTAGCACCAGCGATCGCACCACCCGCTTGGTTGCCTCGTCGCGGTACCGCTCTCGGAACTCCTCAGCCGTGGTGCCCAGAAGCTTCAGCACCTCGTCGACGCGGCCCTGCGGATCGCGGGGGAGCGTGCGGTCATCCTCCATCATGTGATCCATCTCGTGGTCGATGAGCAGGTCGGGGTAGTCCAGCTCGGAGAGTTCAGCAATACCGTCGAGAATCTGGACCTCGAGGCTGTTCTGCGCCTCGCGTTCGAGCGCCTCCTTGAGGTCGTTCGTCACCTTTTCCTTCAGCGCGGCAAAGGTTTCGTAGTCCCCCACCGTCTTGGCGAAGTCGTCGCTCTCTTCGGGCAGCCGCTTCTCTTTAATGTCGGTCATGGTGATGGTAAAGTTTGCCACCTTGCCCCGAACCGTCTCTTCGTCCCAATCATCGGGATAGGCCAGGTCAAAAATCTTGGTGTCGCCGGCTTTCATGCCCACTAATGCCTCGGCGAAGCCGGGAATGGGGTCGGCGCGGCCCTCGGTAAGCGTGAACCCGGCGCCCTTCTGGGTGACGTAGGGTTGCCCGTCGAAGGTGCTCTCCACGTCGAAAGTGGTCATATCGTTGAACTGCGCAGGCCGGTCCGCGGGCTCCCAGACGGCGTTGCGCTCTCGCAGGTTCTGGATGACCTCGGCCACCTTTTCGCCGGTGACCTCGCTCGCCTGCCGGGTGACGCTCAGCTTCGAGAAGTCCCCCAGGGTGATCGTCGGCTTGACCGCTACGGTCGCTTTGAAGGCGACGTTCGGCTCGAGCTGGGTGACCTCGATGTCTGGCTGTCCCAGCGGTTCGACGTTCTGCTCCTCCAGGGCCTTGGTGTAGACCTCGGGGACCATGATATCGATGGCCTCCTGCAGCAGGCGGGCGCGGCCGATGTAGCGCTCGAAGTGCTGACGAGGGGCCTTACCAGGCCGAAAACCGGGGATGGGGGTACGGGCCACAAGCCTGCGATATGCCCGGTCCATGGACTTTTCGAGCTGTTCAGGCTCGATCTCCACGTCCAGTGCAATGCGGCTCTTTTCGAGCTTTTCCGTGGAAACCTTCACGCGCGCCTCCTGAATGTCCTCTTAGTATAACAACGGGTTACGCACGTGAGAAGGCTGCCGGTCACATAGCCGGCCTGCCTTGGCGTACGGGTACGGCCCGAGGGTTAGCTCAGGCCCTGACGGAAGCCGGCGGTCTTGTCGTTCGAGCGTGGGTTCAGGGCGTCGATGAGCCCGTCGCCGAGGAGCGCGAACGCGAAGAACACCACGGTGGCCAACATCAGGGGCGCCAAGAGCATCGGTGGCCGAATGCAACCGATCTGTTCAATGAAGTTCGTCTGCCCCTGCGTCTGCTCAAATATCATAACCCCCAAACTGGGTACCGGGGGCTGTACACCAACGCCAATAAAGCTCAACACCAGTTCCGACCCAACTGCGCCGCCCAATCCGGCCGAGATCATGTAGATCAGGATGTTCGTGAGATTCGGCAGAATGTGCCGCCGCATGATGGTTGGCGTGCTGGCCCCAATCGCCCGTGCGGCGGTAATGTACTCCATCTCCCGCATCTGCAAGATCTGTCCCCGAATTATGCGGGCCACACCAACCCAGCCGAACAGGGCCATAGCGCCGAATACCACCACGTAGTCGACCATACCGGTCTCGGTGAAGACTTGCGTGCCGTTGGCTTGCTCCCAGGTAACCACCCACTCTTTCACACGTTCCCGGATAGTCGCGCTGATCAGGATGACCAACAGCATGCCAGGGAACGCCAGGAAAACCTCGCCCACCCGCATGATAACCGCATCCACCCAGCCCCGCAGGTACGCCGCCATCATGCCCAGCAACACACCCAAGAACAACGTGCCCGTGATGATGCTGGCGAGCGAAACGATAACCGACGTGCGAATGCCGTACAACATGCGTGTGAAGAGATCACGGCCCAGCCGGTCGGTACCCAGTAGGTGCTGAGCATCTGGGGGCTTCACCCCAGCCGCCGGCTTGTAGGCAGAGTTCAGGGAGGTCGCGATCATGCAGTAGGGGCCCATGGCCCAGGCTAACTGCTCGGAGTTATCCAGATTCTGGGTGCGAAAGTCGTACGGCGAAAGCCAGCCGGCGAAAATGCCGCTCAAATAAAAGGCGCAGATGATCACCAGTGAGATCATGGCCAGCTTCTTGCGCCTGAACCGCTCCCAGGCAAGAACCTTCAGGCTCTTACCCGCAGGCATGTCCGCCGGGAATTGTCCTGCGAAGGTGGATGAGGGCTGCTGAGTGGCCACGCTAACTCAACCGGATGCGGGGATCGACGAACGTGTAGGCGATGTCGATCAGGAGGTTCACCAGCACGTAGGAGGTTGCAATAATCAGCGTGATCGCCATGATGACCGGGTAATCTCGTGCGAAGAATGCGTCGAGGGCCAGCCGGCCCATACCGGGGATGCCGTACAGCAACTCCATGATGAACCCGCCCTCGACCAACGTGGCCAACGAGAGCCCCAGCACGGTGATAACCGGCAGCACCGAGTTGCGGCCGATGTAGGACATGCGAACCGCCCCTTCGGTGAGGCCCTTCGCACGGGCTGCCCTCACGTACTCTTGGTTCACTACCTCCAGCGTGCTGGCACGCATGAGTCTGGCCACCCCGCCAATCGGCCCCAACGCGAGGATGATGCCCGGCATGATGACGTATGGCGAGAGCATCTGCAGGCCAAACAAGCCGGGTTCCCAACCACTGGACGGCAGCAATCGCAACCAACGCGAGAGGATCACGGCGAGGATCGGCTGGAGCAAGAACACGGGCAGCGAACTGAGCAGCAACGACGAGGTGACGATGATCGGATCGAGTATGGTGCCCTGCTTAAGCGCCGCCACCAAGCCTAACAGCGTGCCCACACCAACACCGATGAACAGCGCCATCAGCCCCAACTGCACCGAATTCCAGACACGGGTGCCGATCAACTCGTTGACCGTACGCCCCGTGTACTTATAACTCTCACCGAAGTCGAGCCTGGTGACGACACCCGTTATGTAGTTGGTGTATTGCTCGAAGAACGGCTTGTCGAGTCCCCGTTCTTTCCTCAGGCGCTCGACAAGCTCCGGGTTGTTCTTCTGGCCCACGAGCACCTGCATCGGATCGCCAGGCCCGAACTGCCCTAGCGTGAACGTAACAAAGCTCACGATGACAAGGACCACGGGCGTCCACATTAAGCGGCGGAGAATATACGCCAGCAAGCGGCGTTGCCCCTACCTACTTCTCGATGGAAACGTAACGGTACTGGGGAATGACCATCGGCACCGGCCGGTAGTCTTTTACGTAGGGTTTGACCAGTTGGTACGACCGCTGATGGTACAGCGGGATGACGGCGGCCTCGTTGATCGCGATCTGCTCGGCCTGCTGGTAGAGCGCAAAGCGCTTCGCCTCGTCCGTCTCGCTCTGCGCCCGGCGAGATAGGGAGTCGACCTCGGCGTTCTTGTAGCCGCCGTTGTTCTCCAGGCTGTAGGAGGCCAACAGCACCTCGACAAAGTCCTGTGGGTCTGGGTAGTCGGCCGACCAGCCGGCCATGAACATCTGGTAGCGGCTCTTCTTGCCCTGCGCCGGATTGCGCTTCAGGTCGGACAGGTAGGTTGCGAACTCGACGATCTGGGCCTTCACATCGACGCCGAGATTGGTACGCCACTGCTCCAGCAGACCCTCGCCGAAGGCCCCCAAGGTGGTCCCGCTGCCGCCCACCGTCATCTGAATCGGCGGCAGGTTGCCCGCATACTTCGACTCGCGGAGCAGGCGCTTAGCCTCATCGGGGTTAAACCGATTGCCCCGTATCGCGGCGTTAAAACCCGGCATGTCGGGCGGAGTGACGCCCTTGGCAGGCACTACCAGGTCCTTTACGGCGACCTTGATGAGCTTCTCCGTATCGACCGACATGGCAAACGCCTGACGCACCTTGACGTCGTCGAAGGGCGCGGTTTCAGCGTTCAGGCCAATGTAGCTCACATCGAGTTCGCTACCGACGATGAATTGCTTGTTCAGCGGGTGTGTCGGATCGGAGACCCGCTCGATGTCCGCCAGAGCGATGCTCGTGATGTCGATCTCGTCGTTCTCGAAGCGAGTGAGGCCGCCACCGGTGAGACTCACGTTCACCTTGTTCACCTTGGCGGGTCCAAGGTGATAATTCGGGTTCCGCTCCAGAATCACCCGCTCGTCGGGGCGCCACTCGGTCATCTTGAAGGGGCCGGTGCCGTTCGGCTTCTGGAACCAGCTCTTGCCGCCCTTCTCCACGTTCTCTTTGTCAACGACAAACGCGGTCGGGTACTGCAGCTTCGCCAGGAAATAGGCCTTAGGGGAATCGATCTCGATCTGGACCGTCTTGTCGTCGGGTGACTTCACGCCCGATACCTGCTGTGCCTTACCGCCCAGCTTCTCGAGCACGCCCTTGATGTCGCCGAGGTAGGTATCGGCTGTGTGGGAATTGGTCTTGGCATCGGCCGCTCGCTCGATGCTGTAGACGAAGTCCTTGGCCGTTACCGGCTTGCCATCGTGGAACTTGACGTCGGACCGCAGCGTGAAGGTGTAGGTCTTGCCGTCGGGCGAAACCTCCCACTTCTCGGCGATGTCGGGCACCACCTTGAGAGAGCGGTTCAGCGTCAACAGGCCGCCGAACACCTCCACCACGTAGGCGGCGGAGCCGGTGTCGCCCATGACCGCGGGATCCATCGTCACAATGTCGCCACCGAGCACCCGCAATTCGCCAGCGGCTGCGCCGCCACCGCTACTCGGGTTGCTGCCGTCGCCAACCCCTGCGCAGGCGGTTAGTAGCAACGCCGCTGCACTCATCCCTACCAGTCGTTTCATGTGGCTGCTCCTTGGTAACGAGGCGCTTAGCACGCTGGGCGAACACACGCCCATTTGGTTGAGTTTATCAAAGCTGTACGCAGCGGGCAACGCTCGCGCGCAAATCGTACGATTAGCCATGTGCGGATGGCGCCGGCACCACCCGCACATGCAGCTCCCCGAGTTGCTTGGCCTCGACCTCGGACGGTGCGTCGGTCATCACATCCTGCGCGCTCTGGTTCTTGGGGAAGGCAATCACCTCACGGATGTTCGGCGCTCCGGCGAGCAGCATGGCTACCCGGTCGATACCGGTGGCGATGCCTCCATGCGGCGGGGCACCGTAGGTGAACGCCTCGAGCATGTGCCCAAACCGCTCCTGCTGCACCTCCGGCGAGAGGTTGATTAGCCGCATGATTTGCTGCTGCAGTTCCCGGCGGTGAATACGGATGCTGCCACCGCCCAGCTCGTAGCCGTTGCACACCAGGTCGTACGCCCGGGCACGCACGTTGCCGGGGTCAGTCTCCAGCAGGTGCAGGTCGGCCGGCATAGGCGACGTGAACATATGGTGCATGGGCTCCCAGCGGTCCTCGTCCTCGTTGCGTTCAAACATGGGGAAGTCCACCACAAATGCCAGTGCGAAGTAGTTGGGGTCGGCCAACCCGAGACGTTCGCCCAGCGCCGAACGCAGACTACCGAGCACGTTGGCCACCACAGCTTCGGCGCCGGCCACCATCAGCAGCAGGTCGCCCGGCTTGGTGCCGGTCCGGCGCGCCAGTTCTTGCACCTGCTGGATGGTGAAGAATCGTGCGACGTTGGACCGGACGTGCTCCATGGTCAACTCATCCAGCGATGCAGGCGCCTCGCCCGGTGCGCCCAAGGCGATGGTGATGAGCCCACGAGCCCCGTAGCTCTTAGCTAGCTCGCCGAGGTCGTCGATCTGCCGCCGGCTGTAGCCGCCACACCCAGGCGCCGCCAGCCCTCGCACGATGCCGCCGTCGCGAATGGCGCTCTTGGCCACCTCGAACTCGGTTGCCGCCAACACGTCAGTCACATTGGCGATCTCGAGCCCAAAGCGCAGGTCCGGCTTGTCGCTGCCGTACTTCAGCATCGCCTCCTGGTAGGTCAGCCGGGGGAACGGCGAGTCCAGCCGGGCGTCGGGCCGGAGCTGGCGGATCAGGCCGGTGTACAGGCGTTCGGCCAACGCCATGATATCGTCCTCGTCGATCCAGCTCATCTCGACGTCGAGTTGCGTGAATTCGGGTTGGCGATCGGCCCGCTGATCCTCGTCGCGAAAGCAGCGGGCAATCTGAAAATACTTCTCGTAGCCCGCCACCATCAGCAGCTGCTTGAGCTGCTGCGGGCTCTGCGGCAGGGCATAGAACTTGCCGGGATGCACCCGGCTGGGCACCAGGTAGTCCCGGGCGCCCTCGGGAGTGCTCTTGAACAAGATAGGCGTCTCGATCTCCAGGAACCCTTCCAGGTCGAGGAAGTCGCGGATGTACTTCACGGCCTTGTGCCGCATGATCATGCGCTGTTGCATCGCCGGCCGGCGGAGGTCTAGGTAGCGGTACTTCAGCCGCAACCCTTCGTCCACCTCCACCTCTTCGTTGATGTAGAAGGGTGGCGTTTCAGCGGGGTTCAGGATTTCCAGGTGCGTGGCCGACACCTCGATGTCGCCGCTGGGAAGCCGGGGATTTTCGGTGCCTGCGGGCCGCCGCTGCACCGTGCCGGTTACCTGAATCACGTACTCGTTGCGCAGCTCACGCGCCACGTGGTGGGCTTCGGCCGCCAGTTCCGGGTTGAACACCACCTGGGCCAGACCGGCGCGATCCCGAGCGTC
>CAXNDA010000026.1:0-11850 GCA_964200875.1 Chloroflexota bacterium
GCCCGACCCAACGCTGATCTCGGATTGCAGAATGTTGTAGCCGGCGCCCAGCGGGTCAGAGGAAGGGTCAAGGAAGGTGTGGACGCGCTCGCGCTGGTAATCCTTCAGCATGAAGAGATAGGCGGGGATGGTCGCAGCGGTCCCTACCGCTCCCAAGGCAGCCAGATAGAACGTGCGGACGCCGGCCATGACCGCCATACCGAGCCAGATAACACCGAAGACGATGGCCGTGCCAAGGTCTGGCTGCACGAAAACCAGGAAGGTGCACGGGGCGATTAAGAGCAGTGAGATGACCAGGATATGCGGTTTGGCGGCCTGGTCCTTGTAGTCCGAGAACAGTCGGGCCAGCGCCAGGACGGTCGCGAACTTGGCCAACTCCGATGGCTGGAGTTGAATCACCCCTAAGTCAATCCAGCGGCGCACGCCCAACACATCCTGCCCCGCCACGTCTACGAACGCCAGCAGGGCAATGGTCGCCAGGTAGAAGTGCGGGGTGAAGGTGCGAAAAATACGGTAGTCGAGGCGCGCGACCGCCAGCATGAGGGCAAGCCCGACTAAGGCGAACATGCCGTGCCGGAACCAGGGGCTGCCTGCGATGGTGGACGAAGTTCCCTGGTGGAACGATGCGCTGAACACCAGCAGAATGCCGATGGTGGTGAGCGCGACTGGGGGCAGCAGCATGCCCCAATCCAGTTGCAGCAGTGGGCGCCGGGCGATCATCGCTGGTTCGGCTTGATGTTCTTGGCGTAGTACTCCAGAATCTTGCCGGCTGTGGGGGCCGCCGTGGCGCCACCAGCGCCTTGCTCGAAGAACACCGTGACCGCAATGTCTGGGTCCGTCGATGGGGTGTAGCCCATGAACCAGCCATGCGTCTCGTAGACGCGGTTGCCGATGGCTTCGCCGAACTCAGCGGTGCCCGTCTTGCCGGCGATGTCGACCCCCGGCCGCTGGGCGCTGCGGGCCGCGCCGGTACGCACCGACTGCTCCATGCCGGTCCGCACCGCATCCAAATGCGCCTGGTCAACAGCCAGCTTGCGGACCACCGACTTCTCGTAGCGTGTCACCACGTTCCCCGCCGGGTCCTGCACCTCTTTCACCACCCGAGGTTGCAGCACCTCGCCACCGTTCAGCACCGCGGCCAGCACCCTCGTTATCTGCAGTGGCGTGGAGAGCATGAACCCCTGACCGATGGAGAAGTTGTAGGTATCGCCTACCAGCCATTCCTCGTGGAAGGTGTCCTCTTTCCATTGCGGGTCTGGCACCGAACCTCGCGCTTCGCCGGGCAGGTCGATACCGGTGGCTTCCCCCAAACCATACATGCGGGCGTAGTTCGCCAGCCGGGTGGGGCCCAAGCCCTTGAAGTCGCGATAGCCGCCCCCCAGGTAGTAGAAGTAGACGTCCGATGACATGGAAAGCCCGCCGTGGAAGTTGAGCGAACCCAGCGCCGCCCAGTCGTAGAAGTAATACAGAATGCGGGGGTCGTACTGGTTCGGCACCGAGATGGAGCCGGTAGAGGTAATCACCGTGCTGGTCTTGGCAACGCCTTCCTGCAGCGCGCCAGAACCGGTGACCACCTTGAACGTGGAGCCCGGTGGGAAGGCGCCCCCGATGGCGTAGTTCAGCAACGGGCGCCGCGGGTCTTCGAGCAGCTTGGTTAGCGCCTCCTGTTTAATGCCGCCTCCGAACGCGTTATGGTCGTAGGGCGGCAGCGAGACTAAGCCGAGAATCTCGCCATTCTTGGGGTTCATCGCCACCGCAGCGGCAAAGCGAGACCGGCCCATCGATTCCTGCAACGCCTGTGTCATGAAGCGCTGGAGGTCTGCGTTTATCGACAGCACGATATTGTTGCCGGGTTGGGGCGGCTGCTCATCGATGATCCGCCGGGTGCGGCCGCTGGCGTCCACCTCCTGCTGTTCCCTGCCGGGAACCCCGCGTAGGGCCCACTCGTAGGTGTTCTCCACGCCCATTTTGCCGGTCATCGCGTTGAGGTCGTAACCGAGGAATTGCAGGCGCTCGAACTCATCGGGGGCAATCCGGCCGACGTAACCCAGAACGTGGGAGAGCAGGTTGTCCTCGCCGTAACGCCGGCGTGGCTCGGTCAGCACCTTCACCCCGGGTAGTTCCACCGCCCGCTCCTCCAGAACGAAGGCTGTCTCCTTGTCCAACGAGGTCTTCAACGCTAACGGTGTGAATATCTCGCCAGACGTCCGCCGGTCGTCGATGGCGGTGGTCAATTCCTCCGCTGGGACCTTGAGTTGCGCCGACAGCTTGCTCACCACCGCGGCCTGCTGGTCGAACGGCAGGTCGGCCACCACCACCGCCGCAGTGAAGCTGGGCTCGTTGCGCACCAGCAGTTTGCCCGTGCGGTCGTAGATCACCCCACGGGGCGGGGCCACCGTCACCAGGCGCAGCCGGTTGGCCTCGGCCCGCGCTTGGTATTGCGCTCCTTCCACCACTTGCATGCGCCACAGTTGTCCGGCCAGCACGCAGAAGGCTATCAGCACGGTGGCCTTAAGGGTGCGTACGCGGGCGCGCACCTGCGCCCGCTCGTCCACCTTCTTCTTCCGCGTCACTCGCCAACGGCGCATGCGGCTGAAGAACAGCAAATTGTCTCTCCTTGTTAGGTGGCCCGCCGCACTCGCCTGCCGCCGTAGGGCATGCCGAGCCGGGCGGCGATGAGCGCGATCAGCACATACAGCGGGATGGCGACCAACGTGTTGACGGCAATGGCGGGGATGACTACTTCGGCTATCTCTGCGCCCCAGTCGAACGGCCAGCCTGAAGCCTGCAGCACCAGAAGGCTTACCGCGTAGTATACCCCGGTGGTGAGCGGCGCCAGCACCAAGGCTAGTGCAAAGCGGCTTTCCACCAGTTCTCGGTCACGCAGCATGGCGATGGGTACCGATAGCATCAGTGCTGCCGTATTCATCCCAAACGGGGCAGCGCTCATGCTGTCGGCCAGCAGCCCCACTATCGTCGCCGCCAGTAGGCCCGGCTGCAGCCCCAATGTCAGCGTCCAAAGCATGACCAAGAGCACCGGCAGGTCGGGCCGCGGGATAGGGCCGCCTTGCCGCAGCATGCCGCTATGAACCAGAGTCACCGCAACGGCGAGGGTGAGGATGACGATGAAGCGCATCGGCAGGTCGTGGGGTTAGTACGTGGCGGAGGCTACGGGAGCCAGGCGGCGGCCGTGCTGGCGGCCGAGACCACTGCATCCGGGGCAATGCCCAGCAGCACGGTGAGCACCGTGGTCGTGAGCAGTACCGTCGCCAGCGCTAGCCCAGCGGGGATCGGCCGCTCATCCTTGGCGCTTCCCACGTACATGGTCTTCACAATGCCGATGTAGTAGTACGCAGAGATGACGGAGTTGACCACACCCACCAGCACCAACCAAAGCAACCCCTGACTCACCGCCACGCCGAAGATCGTCAGTTTGGCGAAGAAACCTGCAGTGGGCGGTATGCCGGTCAAGGACAGCAGGGCGATGGCGAAGCAGAATGCCAGAAATGGTGAACGCTGCGCCGCGCCGGCCAGGTCGCTTATCGCCTCCGAGGCCAACCCCTCGGTCAGGGCGATGATGGCTGCGAAGGCTGCGAGGTTGGTGACCGCGTAGCTGATTAGGAAGAATGTGACGGCAGCCGTCCCCGCGTCGTTGGGCACCGCCAGGCCTGCCATCAGATAGCCGGCTTGAGCCACGCTGGAGTACCCCATCAGCCGTTTGATGTTGTGTTGCCGTAAAGCCGCCAGATTCCCGAGCGTCATCGTCAGGGCCGCCAGCGCCGCGAAGATGTAGGTCCACTCCAGGGCGACCGTCGGCGCACCCAGCGCGAGGTGGAAGATGCGCAGCGCCACGCCAAAGCCGGCGGCCTTGCTCACCACCGAGAGAAACATGGTGACCGGCGTCGGCGCTCCCTCGTACACATCCGGCACCCACATCTGGAACGGGAAGGCCGCAAGCTTGAAGCCGAAGCCCGTGACGATGAGCACCACCGCCAGGGAGATCGGCAGCGCGTTCTCGCGGAATGCCGCATGGAGCGCCGGCGCAATGCCTGCGTAGGAGGTGGTGCCGGTCAGGCCAAACAGTATCACCATGCCGTAGAGCAAGAACGCGGAACTGACGCCGCCCAGCACCAGGAACTTGATGCCGGCTTCCGACGAACGGCGATCCCGCAGGAAGCCCGAGAGCGCGTACAGTGCGATGCCGCTGGTCTCCAATGCGATGTACGCGGTAATCAGCTCGGTCGCGGCCGTCAGGATCATCATGGCGGCCGCCGCAAACAGCAGCAGCGCGTAGAACTCGCCCCGGGCGCCGATCAGGCGGCGCTGCACATAGTCGGACGAGGCGCCAATGACGGCGAGGGTGCTGGCGCTCAGCAGCAGCCGGAACATGTAGGCCAGCGCATCGGCCGAGACGGCCCCCGGCACGGAATAGACTTCGACCGCGAAGGGGCTGCGCAGGAGTGCGCTCAACCCGGTGACCGTGAAGATGATCGACAGCAGCACACCCACGGCACTCACAATCGGGAGCACCCGCTTGTCGTTGGTGACGAGGTCCAGCAGAATCACCACAAGACCGGTGGCGATCAGGATCAGCTCCGGAAGCAGCTCGCGTAGCGCCAGTAGGTCCATACGCTACCCCAGCCTCTTCACGGCTTCAGCAATGGGCCCGATGCCCAGCTTCAGCACGTCGGTCACCAGCCGGGGCCAGAGCCCGATGACGAAGATCGTTGCCATGAGCACCACCAGCGGAATCCGCTCGACAGCCACAGCGTCCTGCAAGTGTTCCCAGCGGTGCGGCAGCGCGCGGAAGAGGCTGCGTTCAGCGGTCCACAGGATGTAGCCAGCGCTCAGCACGATACCGAGCACGCCCATCACGGTGTACACCGGGAACTCCTCGAAGCTTCCGGTAAACACCAGGAACTCGGCCACAAACCCGCTCATGCCGGGCAGCCCCAAGGAGGCGAGGCCGGCGATCAGGAAGGCCAGCCCTACGAAGGGCATGCGGTGCATCAGCCCCTGCAGCTCCGGAATCTGCCGGGTGTGCGCCTTGTCGTAAATCAGGCCAACCGCCGCGAAGAGCAGGCCGGTGATGGTGCCGTGGGTGACCATTTGCAGCGCCGCGCCGGTGAGCGACACTTCGCCCAAGGCCGCCACACCCAACAGCACGTACCCCATGTGGCTCACCGAACTGTAGGCGATAAGCCGTTTCAGGTCGCGCTGCCGTAGCGTCACCAACCCACCGTACAGCACGCTGACGCCGGCCAGCAGCGCCAGCGTGGGCGCCCACACATACGCGACGTCGGGGAACAGGGTGATGCAAATGCGCAGGATGCCGTAGCCACCCATCTTCAGCAAAACACCGGCCAACAGCACACTGACGGCGGTCGGTGCGTCGGTGTGAGCATCGGGCAGCCAGGTGTGCAGCGGGAACACCGGCAGCTTCACCGCGAAGGCGATGAAGATCAGCCAGAACACCAGCGTGGTGGGCACGCCGATGGCTTGCAACGGCAGGCTCGAGAGCTTCACCAGGTCGAAGGTGCCGGTGGTGAAGCCCAGGATCAGGAGTCCGGTGAGCATGAATGCCGACCCGAACAGCGTGTAGATCAAGAACTTCATCGCCGAGTACTCGCGGCGGCCGACCGGGGGCGGGCTGCCCCAGATGGAGATCAGCAGGTACATCGGCAGCAGCTCGAGTTCCCAAAACAGGAAGAACAGCACGAAGTCGAGCGACAGGAACACGCCGAGGACACCGGTCTGCAAGATCAGCAGCAGCGAGAAGTACAGCTTGGCCCGATGCTCGATGTGCCACGAGACGAGCACCGCCAGGAAGCCCAGCAGGCCCGTTAGCACCACCAACGGCAGGCTGAGACCATCGACGCCCAAGTGATACCCCACGCCTAAGGTGGGAATCCAGGCAAACTGTTCCTCGAAGGCGAAGCGGCTGGCGCCCGCCACCTGCTGATACGCCGGCCAGAGCATGAGGGCGAGCAGAAGGTCGAGTCCGGTGATGCACAGCGCCACCTGCTTCACCAAACGGTGATCGCGGGCAGGCAGCATGGCCAGCACCAACGCGCCGGCCGTAGGCAAGAACAGCAGAAGGGTGAGGTGAAAGGGCAGCGCCACGGTTAGCCCCTGATCATCATGGTTGCGGTGATGATCAGCACGCCCAACACGATCGCCATGCCATACCCCTGAAGCTGGCCCGACTGGAGCGTGCGCAGTGCCCCGCCCGCCGCACGCGATACGCTGCCGGCGCCGTTCACCACACCGTCGACCACGTATTTGTCGAACAGGGCAAGCCCCGCCACCAGGCCCTCGCCGAACGCAAGCTTCACGATGAGGAACTCGTACAGATAGTCCATCCCGTACTTGTGCTGCAGAATGCGGTAGGGCCAGCCGCCCAGCATGGCGCCCAGCCGTTCCGCCGAGATCGCCTTTGCGCCGTACACCTGGTGCGCCAGGACAATGCCCGCCAGCGCCACGAACGTCGAGAGCGCCGCGAGGCCCGGATCGAAGGGCAGGTGGTGTTCGCCCAGCGTCGTCTCAATGGTGTGCGTCGTGAGGAACTTGGCGAGGCCGTCCCACATGGGCGTGTTCAGCAACCCCGACAGCACTGAGGGTACCGCTAACACCACCAGCGGAATGAAGAGGATGGCCACCTCATGTGAACCGTGGCCGTTGCCGTGCCCAGCAGCGTGGGCGTCGTGCCCGCTGTGGCCATGGCCCTCGCCTGCCTGGGTGGCGCCGACGCCGGGGTAGGTCGCCGCTGCTGCCAGCGCCACGCGCTCGGCCGCTGCGCCGCCGCGATACTCGCCTGCAAAGGTGAGGTACAGCATTCTAATGACATAAAACGCGGTGAGGAAGACCGTCACCATCGCCATGCCGAACAGCAGTGGGCTGGCCTGCAGCGCCGCACCCAAGATCTCGTCCTTGCTCCAGAACCCAGACAGTGGCGGAATCCCCGCCAGGCTGAGCGATGCGATCAGGACCATCCAGAAGGTGATGGGCAGCACCTTCTTCAGGCCACCCATGTAGCGCATGTTGAAGGTGTCGGTGTAGTGGCCCACGCTACCGGCGCCCAAGAACAACAGCGCCTTGAAGAAGGCGTGGTTCATCAGGTGGAAGAAAGCGGCCACATACGCGCCCACCCCCAAGGCAAGCATCATGTAACCGAGCTGACTGATGGTCGAGTACGCCATCACGCGCTTGATGTCGCTCGCTACCAGGCCCATGCTCGCGGCGAAGATCGCTGTGAAGCCGCCGATAGTGGCCACCACCGCCATGGTGTCGGGCGCGTGATGGAACAGGGGCAGCATGCGGCCCACCAGGTAGACGCCGGCCGCGACCATGGTAGCGGCGTGAATCAGCGCGCTGACCGGCGTCGGACCCTCCATCGCATCGGGAAGCCACACGTGGAGCGGGAACTGAGCGCTCTTGCCTGCCGCTCCCATGAAGATGCCCAGCGTCGCCCACGAGAGCGCTGTCATGCCCAAGAAGCCGGTCTTGAGCAGCGCGTCGCTGGCCTCGTGTCCGAACAGCTCGTGGATGTTGAACGTGCCGGTGTTGACGAACAGCACCAGCAGCGCCAGCAGAAAGCCCACATCGCCGATGCGGGTTACGATAAACGCCTTCTTGGCGGCTGCGGCAGCCGCTGGCCGCATGAACCAGTACCCCACCAGCAGGTAGGAACAGAGGCCAACCAACTCCCAGAAGAAGTACACCTGGAGCAGGTTGTCGGCCAGTACCAGGCCCAGCATGCTGGCCGTAAACAGGCTCATGTTGGCGTAGTACCGGCTGTAGCTCTTGTCCTGGTTCTCGTTCGCCATGTAGCCCATGGAGTAGACCTGCACCAGGAAGCTGACGGTGGTGACCACCAACAGCATGGTTACGGTGAGCGAGTCGATCGCGAAACCGAAGTCAAGATGAAGGGATCCGACCTCCAGCCAGCGGTAGCTGATGGGGTGCAGTTCAAACCCCGGCGCGGCCAACACCTGGGTCAGCAGGAACACCGAAGCCAGCCACGCTACCAGCATGGCCAGTGCAGTCAGCCTGCCGGAGAGGATATGCCGACCCGCCGGCCGGGTACCGAAAACGATGGCGAGGAACGACACAAGCGGCGCGCCGAACACCAACCATGCTGCGAGTTCAACCGTCATAGCTTGCGCATCACTTCTTCAGCCACGTGCTTCTTGTCCATGGGTACCAGCACGCGCCTTGGCTGCTGTTCGCTCACGCCCTCCCAGTCGGTGGTGTCGGGCACAATGAAGGCAGTGACACCCTCAGCGTCGAACAGTTCTTTCCAGATTTCGGCCACCATCAGGTTGGGCGCCTTGGTTATCTCAATCCACATGACGGGGGCCTATCCTTGAAGCGCGGTGGCGGATTCGACGTCCACCCCGCCGCGGTCGCGGTAGATGGCAATGAGCAGCGCCAGTGCGACCGACGCTTCGGCGGCCGCCACGGTGATGACGAACAGCGCGAACACCTGCCCCGTGGCGCCTGCTTCGCCCACATAACGCCCGATGGCGATTAACGCGATGTTGACGCTATTGAGCAACAACTCCACCGACATCAGAACGCCGACAGCGTTGCGCCGCGAGAGCACGCCGTACAGCCCAATGCTGAACAGTACCGCCGACAGCACCATGTAGTGGTTGAGGCCGATCTCGATCATGCGTCCTCGGTCTCCCGGCCGGGGGGGCGGGCCAGAACGATGGCGCCAATCATGGCCACCAGCAACATGATGGAGGCCAGCTCGAACGGGAACACGAACTGGTTAAACAGCGCGTCGGCCACCTGTTCCGGCGGCAGGTACTCGGCCGCGCCCTTGCCCGACGCCCAGTTGGCCATCAAGAACGCGTAGCTGAACAGCACCCCAATCAACAGCGCCGCCACCATCGCCGGGGCCTGAAACCGGCCGGACAAGTTGCCCTCGGTCATCGCGTTGCGGGTCAGGAAGATCGCGAACAACATCAGCACCGCAATCGCCCCGCCGTACACCAACACCTGCACCGCAGCTAGAAACGCCGCGTTCAGCGTCAGGTAGATACCGGCCACGCCAATGAACGCCAGCACCAAGAAGAGGCCGGCGTGAAAGATGTTCCGCAGCGACACCACCATCAGGGCCGACACCACCGTCACCGTGGCCAGCGCGTAGAAGCTGAGCGTGAGTCCGAAATCGGTGCTGGGGGGCACTAAGCCTTCTTCTCCTCGGCTGGGGGCTTCGCCACGCCCTTCGATGTGGTGTAGTCGCCACGCAATTCGTTGCGGACGGCGATCTCGTTCCCGAACGCAGGGCGAAAGTAGGCGCTCAGCCGCTCGCGGCTGCCGATGTCCTGTTTGTGCTGCACCATATCCCAGCGCCGTTCTGATGCCAGCGCAAAGTCGGCGCCCATGAACAATGCGTCGTAGGGGCACACCTCCACGCACAGGCCGCAGACCATGCACTTACCGATATCGATGTCGAAGACGTCGATGTTGTAACGGCCATTGGGCAGCGGATCGGTCACGATGTCGATGCAACCATGCGGACAGGCCTTGGCGCAGGTGGCGCAGCCGGTGCAGCGCTCCTCCGACCAGGCGAAATCATAGCCCCGGAAGCGGCCCTTCAGCGGGACGGCCTCTTCGGGATACTGCCGGGTGTACGGCTTCTGCAACACGTGCCGCAGCACGGTCATCAAGCCGCCGAGAATGCCCGAGCCTACCATACGGTCTCCTACTGCGCTGCCGCAGGGCGAATATACACCCGCTGTTCGACGGTGGCGCCCCGGGCCGACAGCAGGCCCGCCCACCCCTTGATCAGGACCACCGCGAGCACCGTGTTGACGGCGAACACCACGAACCCGGGCAGGTTCAGCGCTACCAACACGGCGACAAGCATAATGTTGGCCAGGCTCAGCGGCAAGAGGAACTTCCACGCGAAGTCCATCAGTTGGTCAATCCGCAGCCGTGGCAGCGTGGCTCGGGTCCACACGAATACGCAGAACAACAGATAGGTCTTGGCGATGAACCAGATAATCGCCGGCACCTGGTCCAGCACCGGGCCAGTGCCCCAGCCGCCCAAGAACAGCGTGCTGATCAGCGCCGACACGGCGAATACATGGGTGTACTCGGTTGCGTAGAACAGGCTGAACTTGAAGCCGCTGTACTCGGTGTGGTACCCGGCGGCCAGCTCGCTCTCACCCTCCATGATGTCGGTCGGCGTGCGGTTCAGCTCTGCCGAGGCGGCGATGAAGAAGATGATCGCCGCCAGCGGTTGCAGCAGCAAGAACCAGCCGTTCTCGATCTGGTACTGCACCAGGTCCTCCAGCTTGAAGGAGCCCGCCATGAGTACCAGCCCCACCAGCGACAGCACCAACGGGATCTCGTAGCTCACGGTCTGGGCAATAGCCCGCATCGCGCCCATCAGCGAGTACTTGTTGTTGGAGGCCCAGCCCGCCATGAAAATCGGCATCACGCCCAGCGCGCCCACCGCCACCACGAACAGCACCCCAATGTCGACGTTGAGCAGCGCAGCCCCCGGCGCGAACGGCACCACCGCAAAGGTGAGCAGCGCGGGAATGAAGATGACCAGCGGCGCCGCGGCATACACCACCTTGTCCACGCCAAAGGGGGTGATAGCTTCCTTACCGATAACCTTTATCGCATCAGCAATGGGTTGCAGCAGACCCTTGGGCCCTACGCGATTGGGGCCGTAGCGGATCTGCATCCGCCCGATCAGCTTACGCTCAATCCAGATGGCAGCCAGGGCGCAGGAGAGCGCGAACAGCAGCACACCGACGGTGCCCGTGACCCCGGTCATCAGCGCGATGAGCCACTCGGGCAGCACGCCGGTGAAGGTGTCGATGATGAACTGGTTGATCACCGGTCCACCTCGCCCATCACGATGTCGATGCTGCCCACGATTGCGACGACGTCGGCGACCGTCGAGCCCACCAGCATCTCGTTGAGCGCGCCCAGGTTCAGGAACGAGGGCGCGCGGACATGGAACCGCCAGGGCGCCGCCCCGCCATCGCTGACCAGATAGTAGCCCAGCATCCCCCGGGGCGACTCAATCAACTGAAAGGCCTCGCCCGCGGGTGGGCGAATCACGATGGGTACCGGCGTCTTCCACTCACCCGGCGGCAGCTGGTCCAACGCCTGGTGCAGAATGCGAAGGCTCTCGCGAATCTCGTAGAACCGCACCATGAACCGGTCGTAGCAGTCGCCCACGTGGCCCAACGGGACGTCGAAGGCGAAGCGGTCGTATACGCAGTAGGGGTCTTGCTTGCGCAGATCCCAGTCCACCCCGCTGCCGCGCAGCATCGGGCCCGAGAATCCGGCGCTCAGCGCCAACTCTCGCGAAATAACACCCACGCCCACGGTGCGCGCGCGCAGGATCTCGTTCTTGGTGAGCAGGCCCTCGTACTCGTCCAGCTTCTTCGGGAAGGTCGCCAGGAAGCTGTGCACCGCGGGCAGGAAGTCCGGCGGGACGTCTTGGGAGACGCCGCCCGGCCGGATGTAGTTATAGGTCAGCCGCGCGCCGCACACCATCTCAAAGATGTCGAGCACTTGCTCCCGTTCCCGCAGGAAGTACATCAGGGGTCCGCCCCATGCGCCCAGGTCTTGCAGGAACACCGCCTGCGCGAAGCAGTGGCTGGCCACCCGCTGTAACTCGGCCATGATGACCCGGAGGTACTGCGCGCGCTCCGGCGCTTGAATGCCCGCCAGCTTCTCGATGGCCAGCGCCACGCCGAGGTTGTTGGTCATCGCCGCCAGGTAGTCCATGCGGTCGGTGATGGGCACCGTCTGCAGGTAGGTGTGCTCTTCCTGCAGTTTCTCCTTGGAGGAGTGCAGATAACCGAGCACGGG
>CAXNDA010000027.1:0-11776 GCA_964200875.1 Chloroflexota bacterium
TGCTGAACGAAAAGCACGACAAGGACATTGTGCCGGCCAAGCTGGAAGTGAAGAACACCGACGAAGCCCGAGGTCAAGCGCGGCGCGCAGAAGCCGGCATGCGCATCATCGAGCGTGAACGCCTACTACTGGCGCCCCCAGACGGTGCGCGCTTGCGGGCGACCTACCAACGGCTGCGCGAGCTCCACGCCGAGGCGTACGGGTGGCAGCCGCCAGAGCTGGCTTCCGGCGCAGTCGCCAACGGCCACCTGCCGGCGCATCGGCGGTTACGCTCCTACGTCCGTCAGTGGATTCATGAGTGGGATTTCCAGCGGTTGTATCCCGAGATGACGGCAGAGATGCAGGTGGATGAACTTCGCATGGACTATGCCGAGGACGCCGACCTCGAATCTGAGTCGGGAACAGATGGGGCCTGACCGATGCCCGTCCGGTTCCGCGATCTCACAGCAGGGGACGAAGCCGGCTGCGCGGGATTCCTGAAGTTTGAACCCGAGGTGCGCGGTGGCATGCGCGGCGCGCTGCTGGTCATCGACGCCCGCGGTGAACCACGAGACTTCACGTTCACCCGCGTCGACCTTGGCGCTGCCTTCCTCTGGCGCGCGGGCGACGCTCGCCGCCGTGCCGTGGCGGCGCTCACCAAGGCGCTGTTCTCGGCGGTGGCAGAGGCGCCGGTGCTGCTGCTCGCGCTAGCCCAAGAAGCCCCGCCCCAGGTGTTCACCGAGGATATCGAGAGTGCCGTTCCACTCGTCCGCGTCGCCGAAGGCGCCAAGGCGGTGCAAGTGGGTGAATCACCTGAAGCATTGGGCGAGTCGCTGCAACTGTTTTGGGCAACCCCCCCGCCGATGCACGACACGGCGGCACGGCGGCTGCTCGACACCCTGTCGCAGCGAGACTTGCTGTTGGAGCCGTTTGAACGAGCCGGGGCCGGGCTGGCCGAGGCGTATCGGACCGGCGCCGCATGACCTGGTGGCGCGTGCTGCACCAGCCGGGACGAAGCCGATTCCCGTTCCTGCGCGGCCGTTCGCCCGAGCCGGTGGCGCCGCTCAGCATCACCATTCCAACCCTGGTGGGGCACACGCCCGCCAAGTTGCCGGCCTCCCTCCATAGCTCGCCAGAGCCCGGCCGACGGGTTGAGCCCCACCTCCGCTGCGACACGGTGCACTGTGTCGGCGTCGAGCAAGCCCCGGCCCGCGCCGGCAGTCGTGACGGTTCGCGAGCACCAGCCTCGGTGGCGCCCGCGGCCGGCGGCATCATCCGAGCCTCGGCGAAGGCCGCCGCCGATGAGAGCGGCCCCACGCTGGTAGAGCGGTTGCGATCCGTGCTCGGCCTGCCGCTCCATCGCTTGCTGCCTGGCGAGGCAGCGCTGCTCGAATGGCCCGCCCCGTTGCTCCCGTACCAACGCGAAGGGGTCGAGGTGCTTATTACCCGGCCTCGGGTATTGCTTGCCGACGACATGGGACTGGGCAAGACCGTGCAGGCGATTGCGGCGCTAAGGCTGCTGATGCACCAGCGCGCAATCGAGTCTGCGCTGATCGTGGTGCCCGCGTCGCTCGCCGATCAGTGGCGGCGCGAGGTCGATAAGTGGGCGCCCGAACTGCGCGCCGTCGTGGTGCGTGGGCCCGACCGGGCGCCGCTCTGGCTCTACCCGACGCACGTCAAGATCGTCTCGTACGAGACCTTGCGATCTGACCTTGCGTCTGCCACCTCGCGTGCCCACCCGTTGCGTCAGCACTGGGATTTGGTGGTGCTCGACGAGGCGCAACGGATGAAGAATCGTGACGCCGAGACCAGCCATGCCGTCAAGCGGTTGGCCCGCAGCCGATCGTGGGCGCTTACCGGCACCCCGCTCGAGAACCAGGTGGATGACCTGGCGTCCATTCTGGAGTTCGTCGACCACCACGACGATGGTTCGCCACAAACGTATACGCCCGGCCCACCGCTCCTCGCGCGTCATCGGCAGCTCCAATTGCGGCGGCGCAAGCACGATGTGCTCAAGCAGCTTCCTCCCAAGCACACCGTGGAGATACGCCTTGACCTGCTGCCCAACCAACGCGCTGCCTATGACCGTGCCGAGCAAGAAGGAGTGGTTCATCTGCGTTCGCTCGGCCAAGATGTGCGCATCGAGCACGTGCTGGCGCTCATCACCAGGCTCAAGCAGATCTGCAACCTCGACCCTGCCAGTGGCGCGTCTGCCAAGCTCGACGATATCCGAGAGCGCATGACGGAGCTGGCCGCTGAAGGCCATCGGGCGCTGCTGTTCTCTCAGTACACCAGCAGTGACCACGGCGTGGGCGCCGCCGCCCAGGCGCTCAGCCAGTTCGCTCCGCTCACCTTCACCGGCGACCTGTCCAGCGCAGAGCGGGACCGTGTTGTCCAACGGTTCAGAGAGCGGCCGGAGCATCAAGTGCTCCTCCTGTCGCTGAAGGCGGGCGGCGTCGGGCTCAACCTCCAGGAGGCGTCGTACGTGTTCCACCTCGACCGTTGGTGGAACCCGGCGGTCGAGCGACAGGCCGAAGACCGGGTGCATCGGCTCGGGCAGACCGTGCCCGTCACGATTTTCAAGTACATCTGCAACGGCACTATCGAAGAGCGAATCGAGCATCTGCTCTCGCAGAAGCAGCGCCTTTTCGACGACATCATTGACGACGTCTCGCTCGAACTCGACGCCTCCGCACGACTGAATGCCGAGGAGCTATTCGGCCTCTTGGGTCTGGAGCCATCCACCAGGACGCGGGAAACACGCGGTGCAGGCGGCGCTTAACGGCCCTGAATCGTAACGGCCGAGGTTATGCAGGCGTTACAGCACCTTGTCGCAGAGCAGGCGCAGGCCTTCGCGCACGTCGGGGCCCAGCTCCGAGAACATGAGTTGGCCGAAGCCATGCTCGCGCGCCATGGCGGCCACCTCGGTCATCTTCGCGCGGCATTGGGCGGGGTCGCCGGCGACGAAGATCGCATCGATCATGGCCTCGGTCACCAGATCGAGCCGATCGCCGACGTTGCCGCCGGCCGCCTCCACCGCCGCCAGCCGATCGATGTCGGCCGGGTCGACGCCGAGCGTCCGGTAGTCGTCGTCGCTATAGCCGCGCTCGCGCAGGCTCAGCACCCGGGTGCCGGCTGAACGCCGCACGAAGTCGCGCGCCTTCCGGCCATCCGCCGCTACCGAGAGCTTGATTTCGGCCACCCGGCGGAGAGGCTCGGTGCGCCCGGCCGCCTGGGCTGCCTGGTCGGCCACCGCCATCAGCTCGCCCATATGGCCCGAGCGCGCGACCGACTGGAACGTGCCGCCGAACAGCACGCCGTCCATGCACGCGCCGCCGATCTCCAGCGCCAGCGGGCCGTTGCCGCCGCAGTAGGTGCGTACCGGCGACTTCGGCGAGAAGTGCAGCTTGAACGACCGCTCGGGGACAATGTTGAAATACGCTGCGATGGCAGGGTAGTCCTTGAACTGCACGCTATCGCCAGCCAGCAGACGCTTGATCGACTGCGCAGTCTCGCGGAGAACCCCAACCGGCTTCACCACGTTCACGAGGTTCGGGGTGCCGCGGTTCCCGCGGGCGATGCCCAGGCTGAACTCTCGCCCATCCATCAGCTCGGTGATGGTGGCCACCGAGTCCGCAACGTCGATGGGGTTGCGGAAGTACTGCACGGTGACCGCGGTGCCCAACTTCAGCGGGATGTTGCCCGCCAAGGCTGCCAGCACCACAAAGGCGTTCCGGCTCTGCAGGTTGTCGGTCACCCACAGTTGCTGCACGCCGCCGGCCTGCGCCTCCTTACCGATGCCAATGAAGTCGGTGAGTGAGACGTCACGGAAGGTTGGCAGGTGGAACTGGATTCCCACCTCGAAATCGGCTGGCATGGGCGCTCCTTTGGGCGAGACTCGGTGGCGGTGCTGTTGGGCAGTGCTGTTGGAGTGTAATAGCGATGCACCCGCGGAGCAACACCGCCGATGGCCGTGGCTGGCCTCTTCCCTCTGGGGGGAGGTCGGCTATAATGGCGGCGTGCCTAAGAAAGAGCCGCCATTCGAAGAAAGCTTCCGCCAGCTTGAGGACATTGTCCGGAAGCTGGAGGCGGGTGGGTTGCCGCTTGACGACAGCGTGACGCTTTTTGAGGAGGCGATGCGTCTGGCGAAGCTGTGCAATACCCGCCTCGACGCCGCGGAATTACGCATCACGCAGATCACCGCCAGCGCCGCCGAGCCCGATGGCGTCCGAGAGTCGGCGTTTCATCCCGAGGCTGCCCGTTCCGGCGGTCGCCGAGTGGGCGCTCTGCTGGACGCTGACGAGGACGAAGACGCGTGCTGACCTATCACCGAGCGCTGCCATGGTGACGCGGTGAAGCTCGCCTTTCTGCTGGTGGGAGGGGCTCTTGCCGTTGCCGTCGCGTTCGTCGCCTTACGGTCGAAGGCGCGGGAGCCCGTGCAAATCCTGTTGCCGCCACCTCCAGCCGCCACCGAGATCCGGGTGCACGTCAGCGGTGCTGTGCACACGCCAGGGGTCTACACCCTCAGCAGTGGCGCACGCGTTGACGATGCGTTGCGGGCAGCAGGTGGCCCGACCGAACAGGCCGACTTGCAGCAGATCAACCTGGCGGCGGCCGTGCGCGAAAGCCAGCAACTCGACATCCCCTTGCGTGTGCCAGAGACGCCGTTGGCCGGGAACCCTGTGCCGGCGGCCAGCTCCGCAAAGCTCAACCTGAACAGCGTCACGCTGGAGGAGCTGCGGGCGGTGGCCGGCATTGGTGATGTGCGCGCCCGCCGGATCATTCAATCGCGCGAGCAGGACGGCGCCTACCAGGACCCCGTCGACCTCATTGAGCGGCGTATCCTCACCCCAGCCCTCTACCAACGGGTTCGAGACACCTTCGTCGTCCGCTAGCTTCCGATGACGCCGCTGCTTTGGGTTTGTGCGGCGTGGCTCGCTGGGGTGGCCGGAGGTCTCCTTCTTGCATTTCCACCGGAGTACCCGCTCGTTGCGGCGTGTGCAGGCTTGGTACTCGGCGGCCTGCTCTGGAAGCGGCGTCGGGTGCGTACGGTCGCTTTCCTCCTGGCGCTTGTGTGCCTGGCAGGTTGGCGGGCGGAGGCGCACCAGGATGCCCTGGACCAGGACCAGTTCGCCGGCATGCGTGGGCCAGTGGTGCTGCGGGGTGTGATTGTGCAGGAGCCGGAGCGCAGCGACAGTTCGCTGCGGTGGCGTTTCCGGGTGAGCGGGCAGCAGTCTGCCCAGGGCGAGTGGGCGCCGGTCCAGGCGGAGGTTCTCGTGTGGTCCCGGCACGTTCCGGCGCTGCAGTACGGCGACATCGTCGAGCTGGCAGGCACGCTAGAAGCAGCCCCGGCCTTCGATCGTTTCGACTATGCTGCCTACCTCGCCCGCCAGGGCATCCACAGCGTGGTGCGTTACCCACGGGTGACGGTCATCGGCAATGGGCAGGGGGAGCCGCAAGTCTCGGCAGCGCTGGCCCTCCGCCGGGCGCTCAGCGCGTCACTCGATCGCCAGTTGCCGGAACCCCAGAACGCGTTGGCGCAGGGCATTCTGCTCGGCGTGCGCAGCGGCCTCCCCCCGGACATACTCGACGACTTTCGGAGCACCGGCACCACCCACATCCTGGCGATTTCCGGTCACAACATGGCGGTGGTGGCGGGCCTGCTCTCGCTGGTGTTCGGTTGGCGGTTCAGCCGGCGCTCCTGGGTGTTCGTGGTCATCGCATCGCTGTTGCTGGCGGGCTACTCGCTGATGGTCGGCCTGCCACCCTCGGTATCGCGGGCTGCCACCATGGCCATCCTGGCCTACGTCGCCGGAGCGTTCGGCCGGGAGACCTACCCCATCGGCGGGTTGATGCTGGCGGCTGCCGGCTTGGCCGCCGTGAACCCATCACTGGGGCTGGCTGCCGGCTTCCAACTCAGCGTCGGCGCCATGGGGGGACTCCTGGCGTTCGGCCCGCATCTGCGGCACGGGCTTGCGGCGCGCGCCGCCGGCGCCCGCGGCAGGGGGTGGCGCGCCAAGGCCGTGGACGCCGCAACCGAAGGGGCGGCGGCAACGCTGGCGGCAGCGCTGGTCACCCTGCCGATTCAGGCATTCACCTTTGGCCAGATGACACTGCTGGGACTGCCCACCACGTTGTTCGCGCTGCCCTTCATGGCGTTGCTGTTGCCGGCGGCCGGCGTGGCGGCACTGTTGGGCGCCCTGCCTGCACCGCTCTCACTGCTGGCGCTTCCGGCTGCCGCGGTTACCTGGGGGCTGGCCAGCGGCATGATAGCCGTGGTGCAGTTCTGGGCGCAGATGCCGCTGGCTTCGGTTCCGGTACCGGCCGGCGAGCCGGCATGGCTGGCGCTGTATCTGCCGGTTGCCTTTGGCGCTTGGTGGCTGCTTCAGCGGCGCGGCGAAGCGCAAGCGGCCGGTCAACCTGCCGTGGTGCGGGGCGGTGACCAACGCAGTTCCTTCAAGCAGCGGTTCTTGCGAGGCAGCCTGGCTGGTCTGCTGGTGGCCGCGGCTGGTGCTTGGTGGGTCGCCCTGGCGTCGCCGGGCGCGGTCACCGTCCACTTCTTCGACACCCCAGGCGGCGAGTCGACGCTGATCGAGAGCCCGAGCGGGCAGCGCATCCTGGTCGACGGAGGCGCCAGCGGGCCGGCCCTGAGCCGGCTGCTGAGTGGCGCGTTACCGCCCTGGGAGCGGACGCTCGACCTCGTCGTGCTGACCAATCCGAAGCCACAGCATGTCGCGGGGCTGCTGACCGCGTTGGAGCGCTTCGAGGTGCGTGCCGTGGCGGAGAGTGGCTTATTGGGCGACTCCCCGGAGTACGAGCAGTGGCAGCGCCTGGTGGCGGAGCGGGGCATCCAGCGAACCGAGTTGCGGGCTGGCATGCGCATAACCATGGCCGAGGTTGAAATCGACGTGCTGCATCCAACCGAGCCGTGGCTCAGTAATGTCCGAACCGGCGTCGATCGTTCCGACACGTCAGTTGTGCTGGAACTGCGAGCCCACGGACAGCGGGTCCTGCTGGCCTCGGACGTGCGGGCGCGCAGCGTGCTGGCCATGCGAGACCGCGGTCTCTTGACGCCTGCTGCAGTGCTGAAACTGCCCGCATCGTCGGGGACGGCCTCACTGTCGCTGCTGCGAGAATCGGTGCAGCCCGTGGCCGTGGTGGTGTCTGGCAGCGAGGTCGAGCTGAGCCGGCTTTCGGCGACACTCATGGGTCAAGGCGAGGATGTTCAACTGCTGCGGACCGACCTCGATGGCAGCGTTCGGCTTACCCTGACCAAGGAGCACGCGGTGCTGCGCGGCGACCGGCCCCGGCCCTAGCAACAGCAGCGGCTTCCCCATCGCAGTGCGGTGGCGTACCCTCAACTGGACGAAACAACCCAAGGAGCCTTCATGGATCGAATTGACGGACGGCAGTGGAACGAGATGCGGCCGGTAAAAATCACCCCAGGCGTGCTGACCTTTGCTGAAGGGTCAGCGCTGATTGAGGTCGGACGGACGCGTGTTCTCTGCGCCGTTTCGGTGGAGGACCGGGTACCCCCCTTTCTGCGGGACAGCAAGCGCGGCTGGGTGACGGCCGAGTACTCGATGCTGCCACGCTCGACCCCGGTGCGCACTCCGCGGGAATCGACCCGAGGGCAGGTGGGCGGCCGCACCCAGGAGATCCAGCGCCTCATCGGCCGCAGCCTGCGCGTGGTGACCGACATGAAACTGCTCGGCGAGCGCACCTTCACCGTCGACTGCGACGTGCTGCAGGCCGACGGCGGCACCCGCACGGCGTCGATTACCGGCGCTTACGTAGCGCTGTACCAAGCCATCGACCGCCTGATGCGCGGCGGCGCGCTCAAAGGCATGCCGCTCCAGACGCCGGTGGCGGCCACCAGTGTCGGTATGGTAGCGGGTGAAGCGATGATGGACCTGTGCTACGAGGAAGACTCGCGGGCCGACCTAGACTTCAACGTCGTGATGACTGGTAAGGGCGAGTTCGTGGAGTTGCAGGGTACCGCCGAACGAAATCCCTTCAACCGTCAGACCGCAATGGATTTGATGGATCTGGCCGAGGCGGGAATTCGCCAGTTGCAGGAGGCGCAGCAGGCGGCCATTGCCTCGCTCGCCCTGCCGGAGTAGACCCCAGGCTCAGGGACGGGCGACGGTGGGGACCGGCGTCGGTGGAGTGGTGGTGGGCACCACCGGCGTGGTGGGTGGCACGGTGGTCGGTGGCGCCGGCACAGCGGGCGTGGCCGTCGGTGGTGTTACCACTGTGGGAACCACCACCGTGGCTGTCGGTGGTAGCACCGCCGGCGTTGCCGTTGGTGGCGCAACCGTAGGAACGATGGCCGTCACAGTAGGTGGGGCGGTCACCGGCGTATTGGTGGGTGGCGGCGGTGGTGGTGGCGGCTGCGGCGGCTGACCGCTCTGGGGGGTCGCCGTGGGCGTGTCCACAACCGGGGCAGCCGTTGCCGTCGGCACGAATGGGCGAGGTGTCGGGGGGATGAATGCCGTCGGCGTGGCCTGCAACGTCGCGGTGGCGGTAACCGACCCGCCGGGAGTCGGGCTGCTGGTGGGGCTGGATACGGGAATGGGGACGGCGACGGGTGGCGTGCCGGGGTCTACGCTGCGCGCCAGCACGGTGGCGATGCCGGCGATCCACCCGGCGCTCGCGAGTACCATGAGCACGCCTACCAGCGCATACAACGCTCTTCGGCGCCCCGAGAGCTCGACCCACCAGCCCGAAATAACTGCCACGATACCCCAACTATAGCATGGCCCGCCCCGGCTCCGGCTCTCAGGCCGAACGGCAGAGTCGGTGAGCTGGCCTTGAGCCCTGCGGGCTAAAGGCACGCAGCATCGCCACACCGCACTGATGGGTGTTGTCTCGGCAGGGGAGTCCTGAGTACCGCCGCCGTAAACGGCGGGCCGGGGGATAGCGTGTCCCCTCAGGCAGGGGTGTGGAGGTGCCTGTCCTGAGCTTGTCGAAGGGCCCCCCACTTCCTCCAACTTTACGAGGGTGGGCGGGCGGGAGAAGCGAGGCCGCTCGAAGCCGCGGTTCGACAGTGGTGCGACGAGCCCGACACCGAAAGACTAGCTCTTACGAGCGGCGCACCCGCCTCAACAACACCTGTAACTCGTTGCTGTGCAACAGGGCGGCCGCACCCAGGTAGGCCGAGCCTCCGGCAAGCACTGCTGCAAGGGTTTGAGCAAGAGGATGTGGCAGCAACCGTTCCGCCGTGTTGAGTGCTGCCCACGCTGCCGCCGCCATGACGCCTGTGGCAATCGTGGTAACGGCTATCGACGTCGCAAGTGGTGTCCAGCGCCAGCCGGGAATGCGTCGGGCGACCGCCAGCAAGAGCCCAAGCGCCTCTGCCACCGTGGCGATCGACATACCGAGCGCCAAGCCGGCGACACCCAGCGAGGGGGCCAGCGCCGACCCCAGGGCGATGTTGCCGGCCATGCCCGCCAAAGCGAACACCAGCGGTGTCCGGGTGTCTTCCAGCGCGTAGGATGCGCGGCTGGCTAGCTCTTGGCCGACGTGCGCGAAGAGCCCGGCGGAGAAGCATGCCAGTGTGGTGGCGGTGACCGCGGTTGCAGCCGCATCGAACTCACCGCGCTGGAACAACAGTTCGATGAGGGGGCGACCGATGAGCGCCAGACCAACGCTGCTGGGAATCGCCAGGAACAGCATCACTCTCAGGCCCAGCGAGAGGGTGTGGCTGAAGGTCGCCCTGTCGGCCCGGGCGGCAGCGGCGGATAACGCCGGGAACGCCGCGGTGGCGGGCGCCATGCCGAACAGCCCCAGGGGCAGCATCGCCAGCGCCCACCCGTAGTTCAGGGCGGTGACGCTGCCGCTCGCCAGCGATGAGCCCAGCAGGGTGAGTACCAGCCAATTGATCTGTGCCGCGCCGAGCGCAATAACCCGGGGTCCCATCAGCCGCAGCACGCCGCTAACCCCCGGCGTCGTTGGGCCTGCCATTGACCAACGCATGCCAATCTTACCGAGCCCCGGGAGCTGGACCAGCAGGTGCAGCAACGCCCCGCCCGCCACCCCCCAGGCCGCCGCAGCTACCCCCGACTGGGGCCCGAACACCAGTACCGCGCCAATGATGCACAGGTTGTAGAGCCAGGGGGCGATGGCGGGCAGCAGGAAGTGCGAGCGGCTATTGAGTATGCCGGTGACCATGCCGGAAGCGCAGAAGGCCACCGTCGAAAGCAGCATGATCTGGGTGAGTTCAACCGCAAGGTGCTGCTGCGTGGCCGCGAACCCCGGCACCGTGGCCGGTACCAACCAGGGCGCCGCCACGTAGCCGGCCGCTGCCGCCAGAAGACCGGCGCCGCTAAAGGTGATGAGCGCTGCGGAGGCCAGCCGCCAAGCCGCCTCGGCCGACACCGTGGTGAAGTAGCGGGTGAAGGTGGGCAGGAACGCACTGCCCAGTACCGATCCGACGATGAGTTGGAAGAGGGTGTCGGGCAGCCGGAAGGCGGCGAAGTAGGCATCCAGCTCGGGGCCGGCCCCAAAGGTTTGGGCAAGCGCCATGTTGCGGACCACGCCGAGCGCTCGGGAGCCGAGAAACCCGGCGACAAGAACAAGCGACGCAATCCCTATGCGGGATGCGTCGCTCTGTGTCACCTGATGAGACCGGCGGGCTGTCAGTTTTGGATGCTGGCTTCCACGCCCGCGATGCGATACTTCTGCACACCACCTGGCGCAACCACTTCCACGTCCTCGCCGGTGCTGCGGTCGAGCACGGCTTTGCCAAGCGGTGAGGCTATGGACAGCTTGCCCAGCGAAAGGTTGGCTTCGTGCGAGTGAACCAAGGTGAATCGCAGATCTTCGCCAGCCTCGATGTCGTGCACTACCACGATGTTCCCAAGCTGCACACGGGTGGTGTCGCTGACGCCGCCGGGGTGCATCACTTCAACCCGCTTGAGAATGCCTTCGAGTTCGCGGATGCGAGCCTCCAGGTGGGCCTGCTGATCGCGGGCGGCATCCAAGGGCGCGTTCTCGCGGAAGTCCTTGTCGGCCATGGCTAGGTGCAACGCTTCAGCAATGCTCGGTCGCTGGCCTTTGAGGCTGTCCAGCTCGTCTACCAGGGTCTGGTAGCCCTCCTTAGTCAAGTGCGCCTTCTCCACGGGGATATCCTTCCCGTTGGATTCCGGTGCCGCGCTGGCAGACTTCTTCACCCGCAGGTTCACGCCCAAGTTGGTGAGCGTGAGGCCTTCCTTGCGGGCGAATGCGAGGAATCCCTTGATGCTCTCGAGGCGCTTGGTCAGGTCGGTCGCGTTCCCCAGCCGTTCTGGGTAGCTCGAGACCTCGTGCGAGGTGATGGAGTCGAGGGTCCGGGTGGGGCCAAGCCATCGGACGAAGCGGGTCAACTCTTGCTGGCTGTTGGTGCGGGCATCAGCGTTCAGATGCATCAAATAGCGCTGGGTGGCGTCCGAAAGCGAGATAGACTCAGAGACCCCAGTGGTCATACGCAGCTCCTTAAGCATGTCCCGATACGATGGTTTGTTATCGTCATGTTACGAATTTGCCTTGTGTGGTGTCAATGAACCCCCAACCCAAGGGCTAGCCTAAGGCGATATTGAGGGCTCATACTTTGCACATCACCTGGAGGCAGGCCTTCCAGAGTCTGACTTGTTGAGGAGGCGCTCATGCCTGAAGAGCACGACCACGACCACAGCTTCGTCGAAGTGGTGGACAGCGACTTTGTGTTTGTGTACGACCAGGTTCCACACCAGGTGCTCACCATGCGCCTGAACGAACGGGGCGTAGCGGTGGAACTGACCTACGAGGAGGCTCTGGC